>NZ_JALMFA010000010.1:0-267934 GCF_023242545.1 Pseudomonas sp. MWU13-2517
CGCTCTTTGTTTACAAAGCATGGGACTGCTGCGCAGCCCAACGGGAGCAAGCTCCCTCGCCACAGGTTACTTTTTAGCCTTTCTCCTTCTTAACTGACTGGCATTAGGGTAAGCCCCCTCACGTACAGGCCCAAACCGTGGGGCATATTCATATACCGTTTCGATCTAGATGGCTCCCTGAATAGAAGAAGGTGCTGTGCTAGCATGCCTCGCTCGAACACGGCCCGCTGGCCGTCCACAAGATCGTTTTTCCGTGAGTAACCATGGTCGACAAACTGACGCATCTGAAACAGCTGGAGGCGGAAAGCATCCACATCATCCGCGAGGTCGCCGCCGAGTTCGACAACCCGGTGATGCTCTACTCGATCGGTAAAGACTCCGCCGTGATGCTGCATCTGGCACGCAAGGCTTTTTTTCCGGGCAAGTTGCCGTTTCCGGTGATGCACGTCGACACCCGCTGGAAATTCCAGGAGATGTACAAGTTCCGCGACCAAATGGTCGAAGAACTGGGCCTGGACCTGATCACCCACATCAACCCGGATGGCGTGGCGCAGGGCATCAACCCATTCACTCACGGCAGCGCCAAGCACACCGACATCATGAAGACCGAGGGCCTCAAGCAGGCCCTGGACAAGCATGGTTTCGACGCAGCCTTCGGCGGTGCCCGTCGCGATGAAGAGAAATCCCGCGCCAAAGAGCGTGTGTACTCGTTCCGCGACAGCAAACACCGCTGGGACCCGAAGAACCAGCGTCCCGAGCTGTGGAACGTCTACAACGGCAACGTCAACAAGGGCGAGTCGATCCGCGTGTTCCCGCTGTCCAACTGGACCGAGCTGGACATCTGGCAGTACATCTACCTGGAAGGCATTCCGATCGTGCCGCTGTATTTCGCCGCCGAGCGCGATGTGATCGAGAAGAACGGCACGTTGATCATGATCGACGACGACCGCATCCTTGAGCACCTGTCCGACGAAGAAAAAGCCCGAATCGTCAAAAAGAAAGTGCGTTTCCGCACCCTTGGCTGCTACCCGTTGACGGGCGCGGTGGAGTCCGAAGCCGAGACGCTGACGGACATCATTCAGGAAATGCTCCTGACGCGAACTTCCGAGCGCCAGGGCCGTGTCATCGATCACGATGGTGCTGGCTCGATGGAAGACAAAAAACGGCAGGGATACTTTTAAGCGTCGACTTACAAGCGGCAAGCTGCAAGTCAAAGGCGTTATGCGTAATTTGCAGTTTGGTGCTTGCAGCCGGTCGTTGCGAGCCGCGTTTGAGTGACTCGTAATGGATTTCGAGAAGTTGGTTGTCTGGCAGAGAAGCAAGTGTCTAGCGGTGAGAATTTACCGAGAGTTTGCTCAATGCAGGGATCTTGGTTTCAAGGACCAAATCACTCGCTCAGCGCTTTCGGTACCTTCCAATATTGCTGAAGGGATGGAGCGTCGCGGTGCCAAAGAAAAGGTACGTTTTTCTCTGGATTGCGAAGGGCTCTTGTGGAGAATTACGAACACAGATTCTCATCGGCAGTGACATCGCTTACATCGCCCAACCAATGGCTGATAACTGGATTGCAGAAACCCGCGAGCTCTCAAAAATGCTCTGCGGCCTGATCAACAAAATTTCTGACTAGCTGTACGCCGACAAGCTTGCCGCTTGAAGCTTACAGCTTGGAGCTTGAACCCGATGAGCCATCAATCTGATTTGATCAGCGAGGACATCCTCGCCTACCTGGGCCAGCACGAGCGCAAGGAAATGTTGCGCTTCCTGACCTGCGGCAACGTCGACGACGGCAAGAGCACCCTGATCGGGCGTCTGCTGCACGACTCCAAGATGATCTACGAAGATCACCTGGAAGCCATTACCCGCGATTCGAAGAAAGTCGGCACCACCGGTGACGACATCGACCTGGCCTTGCTGGTCGACGGCTTGCAGGCTGAGCGCGAGCAGGGCATCACCATCGATGTTGCCTACCGCTACTTCTCTACCGCCAAGCGCAAATTCATCATTGCCGACACCCCCGGCCATGAGCAGTACACCCGCAACATGGCCACCGGTGCATCCACCTGTGACCTGGCGATCATTCTGATCGATGCGCGTTATGGCGTGCAGACCCAGACCCGTCGCCACAGCTTTATCGCCTCGTTGCTGGGTATCAAACATATCGTGGTGGCCGTCAACAAGATGGACATCAATGGCTTTGACCAAAGCGTATTCGAGCAGATCAAGGCCGATTACCTGAAGTTTGCCGACGGTATCGCCTTCAAGCCGAGTACCCTGGCATTCGTACCGATGTCCGCGCTCAAGGGCGACAACGTGGTGAACAAGAGCGAGCGTTCGCCTTGGTACACCGGCCAGTCGCTGATGGAGATTCTCGAAACCGTCGAGATCGCCAACGACCGCAACTACACCGATTTGCGTTTCCCGGTGCAGTACGTCAACCGCCCGAACCTGAACTTCCGCGGTTTCGCCGGCACCCTGGCCAGCGGCATTGTGCACAAGGGCGACGAAGTGGTGGTGCTGCCTTCGGGCAAGAGCAGCCGTGTCAAATCCATCGTCACCTTCGAAGGCGAACTGGAGCACGCAGGCCCAGGCCAGGCCGTGACCCTGACCATGGAAGACGAGATCGACATCTCCCGTGGCGACCTGCTGGTGCATGCCGACAATGTGCCGCAAGTGACTGACGCTTTCGACGCCATGCTGGTCTGGATGGCTGAAGAGCCGATGCTGCCTGGCAAGAAATACGACATCAAGCGCGCTACCAGCTATGTGCCGGGTTCCATCACCAGCATCGTGCACCGCGTAGACGTGAACACCCTGGCCGAAGGCCCGGCGAGTTCGTTGCAATTGAACGAGATCGGCCGGGTCAAGGTCAGCCTCGACGCCGCCATTGCCCTGGACGGCTACGACAGCAACCGCACCACGGGTGCGTTTATCGTCATCGACCGTTTGACCAACGGCACCGTAGCCGCAGGCATGATCATCGCGCCACCGGTTGGCCATGGCAGTGCGGCACAGCACGGTAAATTGGCTCATGTCGCCACCGAGGAGCGTGCGCTGCGCTTCGGCCAGCAGCCGGCCACCGTGTTGTTCAGCGGCTTGTCGGGCGCCGGCAAAAGTACCTTGGCCTACGCGGTTGAGCGCAAGCTGTTCGACATGGGCCGGGCGGTATTCGTGCTGGATGGCCAGAACCTGCGTCACGACCTGAACAAAGGGCTGCCGCAGGACCGTGCTGGTCGCACTGAAAACTGGCGGCGTGCCGCCCACGTGGCGCGCCAGTTCAACGAAGCCGGCCTGCTGACCCTGGCCGCGTTCGTTGCGCCGGATGCCGAAGGCCGCGAACAGGCCAAGGCACTGATCGGTGCCGACCGTCTTCTGACCGTCTATGTACAAGCGTCGCCGCTGGTGTGCGCCGAGCGTGATCCGCAAGGCCTGTACGCTGCCGGAGGGGATAACATCCCTGGCGAATCCTTCCCGTATGACGTGCCGTTGAACGCCGATCTGGTGCTCGACACCCAGGCGCTGTCGTTGGAAGAGAGCGTCAAGCAGGTGCTCGAGTTGTTGCGTCAGCGCGGCGCGATCTAAACCGCTCCAGCACAAATAAGCCCGCCACCGAGTGATCGGTGGCGGGCTTTTTCATGCACTTACGGTCAGCGCAGATCAACTGCAGGGGAGAGCTTGTTCACGATTGCCGAGTGCCAGTCACGGCCTCAGCTGACAGGCGCGTTACCGTCGGGAGCAAGCCCCCTCACACATGATGATTATTTTTTGCCTGGGAATTGCGTGTGCAGCTTCTCCAGGAGGGCGTCCTTGTCTTCCCACAGCTGGTTGATCCAGCCTTGGAATGCCACCCGATATATCTCGTCCTGTTCATAATTCTTGCCAATGAACTCGGCCGGAATCCGTACCTCTTCAAACTGCACGACCACGTCCTTCACATTCCCGCACAGCAAATCCCAGTAGCCCGGGCGCCCGGCGGGGTAGTGGATGGTCACGTTGACCAGTGACTTCAACTGCTCGCCCATGGCATCCAGTACAAAGGCGATACCACCGGCCTTGGGCTTGAGCAGGTAGCGGAACGGCGACTTCTGCTGTGCATGTTTGCCTGGGGTAAATCGCGTGCCTTCGGCGAAGTTGAAGATGCCGACGGGGTTGTCGCGAAATTTCGCGCAGGTCTTGCGGGTGGTTTCCAGGTCTTTGCCTTTCTTCTCCGGGTGCTTTTCCAGATAGGCCTTGGTGTAGCGCTTCATGAACGGAAAGCCCAGCGCCCACCACGCCAGGCCAATCACCGGCACCCAGATCAGTTCCTGCTTGAGGAAAAATTTCAGCGGGCGGATCCGCCGGTTCAGCACGTATTGCAACACCATGATGTCAACCCAGCTCTGGTGGTTGCTGGTCACCAGATACGAGTGTTGGTAGTCCAGGCCCTCAAAGCCGGTCAGGTGCCAGCGAGTGCGCTGCACCAGATTCATCCAGCCCTTGTTGTTGGTGACCCAGGCTTCATGGGTGTGGTTCATCAGCCATTCGCTGAAGCGCTTGGCAAACGGCAGCGCCTTGAACAAGGCCACGATAAACAGGAACGAACACAGCAGGATCGTGTTCAACGCCAGCAACAGCGAAGCAATGACTCCGCGCACGGCGGCAGGTAGAAAATCCAGCATTTAGATATCCATGGGGCGGTTGGCGGCTTGGATCGCAGTCAATGCGATGGTGTACACGATGTCGTCGACTTGAGCGCCGCGTGGCAGGTCGTTCACCGGCTTGCGCAGGCCCTGGAGCATCGGCCCCAGGCTTACGCAGTCGGCGCTGCGTTGCACGGCCTTGTGCGTGGTGTTGCCGGTGTTCAGGTCCGGGAACACAAAGACTGTGGCTTTACCGGCGACCTGGCTGTTGGGCGCCAACTGCCGGGCGACGGTTTCGTTGGCGGCGGCGTCGTACTGCAAGGGGCCGTCGATCAGCAATGAGCTTTGCTGTTCGTGGGCGAGCAGGGTGGCTTCGCGGACTTTTTCAACTTCCTCGCCGCTGGCTGAGTCACCGCTGGAATAGCTGATCATCGCCACGCGTGGGGTAATGCCGAACGCGGCGGCCGAGTCGGCGCTTTGCAGGGCGATCTCTGCCAGCTCGGCCGCGCTCGGGTGCGGATTCATCACGCAGTCGCCGTACACCAGTACCTGCTCGGGAAACAGCATGAAGAACACCGACGACACCAGCGTGCAACCCGGTGCTGTTTTAATCAGCTGCAGGGCGGGACGGATGGTGTTGGCGGTGGAGTGGATGACGCCGGAAACCAGGCCGTCCACTTCATCCAGCGCGAGCATCATGGTGGCGATCACCACGTTGTCCTCCAACTGCTGCTCGGCCATCGGCGCGTTGAGGCTTTTGCTCTTGCGCAGCGCAACCATCGGTTCGACGTAACGCTGGCGAATCAGGTCCGGGTCAAGAATCTCCAGGCCCTCCGGCAATTCAATGCCCTGGGCGCGGGCGACGGCTTCCACATCCGCCGGCTTGGCCAGCAGCACACAGCGGGCAATGCCGCGGGCCTGGCAGATGGCGGCGGCTTGCACGGTCAGCGGTTCACTGCCTTCGGGCAATACGATGCGCTTGTTGGCGGCCTGGGCGCGTTGAATCAATTGATAACGGAATACCGCCGGTGACAGGCGCATTTCCCGTGGCGTGCCGCAACGTTGGTGCAGCCAGCGCGCGTCCAGGTGGCTGGCGACGAAATCGGTGATGATCTCGGCGCGCTCGCGGTCGTCGATAGGGATTTCTTTGTTGAGGCTGTTGAGCAGGTTCGCCGTGTCGTAGGAGCCTGTGCTCACCGACAGCACCGGCAGCCCGGCCTGGAGTGCGCCACGGCACAAATCCATGATGCGCGGGTCGGGCAGGGTGTCACTGGTCAGCAGCAGTCCGGCCAGAGGCACGCCGTTGATCGCCGCGAGGCTGACCGCGAGGATGATGTCGTCGCGGTCGCCCGGCGTCACCACCAGTACGCCGGGTTTGAGCAGCTCCACGGTGTTGCGCATGGTACGCGCGCAAATGATGATTTTAGTCATGCGCCGGCTTTCATAATCGCCGGCATTGAGGATCTGCGCGCCCATCAGGTCGGCTACGTCGCGGGTGCGCGGAGCGTTGAGCTCGGGCTGGTAGGGGATGCAGCCGAGCAGGCGGAAATCCCCACTGCGCAACAACGGCGAATGCTCTTTCAGGCGCGCCGAGAAGGCTTCGATGCTTTCGTCGGTGCGCACTTTGTTGAGGATTACGCCCAGCACTTTCGGATCTTTCGGCCCACCGAACAGCTGCGCCTGCAATTCGACTCGGCCGGAAAGCTCGGTGAGCACTTCGTTTTCCGGGGCGGATACAAGGATCACCTCGGCATCGAGGCTCTTGGCCAGGTGCAGGTTGACTCGAGCCGCGTAACTGGCGCTGCGGGTCGGTACCATGCCTTCGACGATCAACACATCCTTGCCCACGGCGGCCTGCTGATACAGCGTGATGATTTCTTCGAGCAGCTCATCAAGCTGGCCGTCGCCCAGCATGCGCTCGACGTGGGCCAGGCCCAGGGGTTGTGGCGGTTTCAGGCCGTGAGTGCGCGCCACCAGTTCGGTGGAGCGTTCCGGGCCCGTGTCGCCGGGGTGCGGCTGGGCAATCGGTTTGAAGAAACCGACTTTCAACCCGGCTCGCTCAAGGGTACGCACCAGCCCAAGGCTGATGGAGGTCAGACCCACACCAAAATCGGTGGGCGCGATAAAAAAAGTCTGCATGCGAATTCTCTGGAGGTGCATGGCTTCGGCGGTGCTCTATGGTTGAGCGCCTGCCGGGAATCAGGCATCAAGGTTATCGTTATTCGTGCCCTTGCGCACACCAGCCGCAGGTAAAGGGTTGGCCTATTTTTTCGAGGCGTTGTGCGGTATCGAGTACCCACGCCCTGGACTGCCAGGGCGGCTGGTGGCGCAGGTGCTGGGTGTGACCGCAAGAGAGCTCGGCGACCCAGTGCTGGTCGTCGTCCTGGTGGAACCCGATGATAAAGGATGCCGTTGGTCGGTCCCGTCTGTCCGGGTTCTGTTCGCTTTCGGGCAAATCCTTGTTTAGACTTGTCCGTTCTTCATTCTTATGCAAAAGGTCTCGCCCCATGACGATCGCCGCTAACAAGGCTGTCTCCATCGACTATACCCTGACCAACGACGCTGGTGAGGTCATCGACAGCTCAGCCGGCGGCGCGCCGCTGGTCTACCTGCAAGGCGCAGGGAACATCATCCCGGGCCTGGAAAAGGCTCTGGAAGGCAAGAGCGTTGGCGATGAACTGAACGTTGTCGTAGAGCCGGAAGACGCTTACGGCGAATACTCCGCCGAACTGGTCAGCACTCTGAGCCGCAGCATGTTCGAAGGCGTCGACGAGCTGGAAGTGGGCATGCAGTTCCACGCTTCCGCGCCAGACGGCCAAATGCAGATCGTCACTATCCGCGATCTGGATGGCGATGACGTGACTGTCGACGGTAACCACCCCCTGGCTGGCCAGCGCCTGAACTTCCAAGTGAAGATCGTTGCCATCCGCGACGCTTCCCAGGAAGAAGTGGCTCACGGTCACGTCCACGGTGAAGGCGGTCACCACCACTGATTGATACGTTGATCGGCTGGTAGCAAAAACGCCCCGACTGGTTCGGGGCGTTTTTTTGCCTGGGGTTCGAGGCAGGATGTTTATTTTCTGAGCACAAACAAAAATGCCCCGGACCTTTCGGTACGGGGCATTTCTTAACTGTTACGCCGGTAAACCCGCGTTGCAGTTGTTACCACTTAGGCTGCAGCAGCAACGTTCAGAGCCTTGATGTGGCCATTCAGGCGGCTCTTATGACGAGCGGCCTTGTTCTTGTGGATGATGCCCTTATCGGCCATACGGTCGATAACCGGCACAGCCAGAACGTAAGCAGCTTGAGCTTTTTCAGCGTCTTTGGTGTCGATGGCTTTAACTACATTCTTGATGTAGGTACGAACCATGGAACGCAGGCTGGCGTTGTGGCTGCGACGCTTCTCAGCCTGTTTTGCACGTTTTTTGGCGGAAGGTGAGTTGGCCACCGTCGAGCTCCTCGAAAGACTTTTTAGGAAATAGCAAACAAAATAGGCCGCGAATCATGCCGATGACTTGAAGTGTTGTCAAGGGTGGCTGATGCGAACTGCTGAGTGGTCGATCTGAAGAGGCGGGTGATTTATTTCCGGCGCTTGACCTGTAAACTCGCGAGCTTTGGCTCTGTGCTGCTGCAGGTGCGCAGTATCGCATAAGTGGGCGCTTTGTTCGCCTGCTGTTTATCTATAGGCGCAAACTCTTTCAATGAATCTGCTCAAATCGTTGGCTGCGGTCAGCTCTATCACAATGATCTCCCGGGTATTGGGGTTCGTGCGTGACACCCTGTTGGCGCGTATTTTTGGCGCCAGCATGGCCACGGACGCCTTCTTTATTGCCTTCAAACTGCCCAACCTGCTGCGTCGGATCTTCGCCGAGGGCGCATTTTCCCAAGCATTCGTACCGATCCTGGCGGAATACAAGTCCCAGCAGGGCGAAGAAGCGACCCGCACTTTTCTTGCCTATGTCTCGGGCCTGCTGACGCTGGTTTTGATGCTGGTCACCATTGCCGGCATGCTCGCCGCCCCCTGGGTGATCTGGGCCACGGCCCCGGGTTTTGCCAATACACCGGAAAAATTCGCGCTGACCACTGATCTGCTGCGTGTGACCTTCCCTTATATATTGCTCATTTCGCTCTCATCCCTGGCTGGCGCCGTCCTGAATACCTGGAATCGTTTCTCGGTGCCGGCGTTCGTGCCGACCTTGCTCAACGTGAGCATGATTATCTTCGCGGTGTACCTCACGCCGTACTTCGATCCGCCCGTGATGGCCCTGGGTTGGGCGGTGCTGGCAGGTGGCCTGGCGCAATTGTTGTACCAGCTGCCGCACCTGAAAAAGATCGGCATGCTCGTGCTGCCGCGGCTCAACCTGAAGGACACCGGTGTCTGGCGTGTAATGCGCAACATGTTGCCGGCGATCCTCGGTGTATCGGTCAGCCAGATTTCCCTGATCATCAACACCGCCTTCGCCTCGTTGCTGGTGTCTGGCTCGGTGTCGTGGATGTACTACGCCGATCGACTGATGGAGTTGCCGTCCGGCGTGCTCGGTGTGGCCTTGGGCACGATTTTGCTGCCGACCCTGTCGCGCACCTATGCCGGCAAAGACCGCCAGGAATACTCGCGTATTCTCGATTGGGGGCTGCGCTTGTGCTTCGTGCTGGTGTTGCCTTGTGCCCTGGCCCTGGGGATTCTGGCTGAACCGCTGACGGTATCGTTGTTCCAGTACGGCCAATTCAGCGCGTTTGATGCCTCCATGACCCAGCGTGCGTTGATTGCCTACTCTGTAGGGCTGCTCGGTATCATTGTGATCAAGGTGCTGGCGCCGGGCTTTTATGCTCAACAAAACATCCGTACGCCAGTGAAAATCGCGATCTTCACGCTGATCGTCACGCAATTGCTCAACCTGGTGTTCATTGGCCCGCTGGCTCACGCCGGATTGGCCCTGGCCATTAGTGCCGGTGCCTGTATCAATGCCGGCTTGCTGTTCTATCAACTGCGCAAGCAGCAGATGTTCCTGCCGCAACCGGGTTGGGGCATCTTTGCGCTCAAGCTGCTGGTCGCGGTGGGCGTGATGTCTGCGGTGCTATTGGGGTTGATGCACTTCATGCCCGCCTGGGACGAAGGGCACATGCTGGAGCGCTTCATGCGCCTGGGCGTGCTGGTGGTTGCAGGTGTTGTGGCTTACTTCGGCATGTTGCTGCTGCAAGGCTTTCGCCTGCGTGATTTCAATCGCAAGTCCCTGAGCTAGGGACTTTGCCTGAATAAAACGATTGTTTTATCGAATCGACTCACTTGGCCTGCGCTGTTGCCTGTCGTCCGGGGCCGGGTGTGGTTATAATCGACCACTTTATGAGCAAGAAGCGCGTTATGCAGCTGGTTCGAGGTCTCCACAACCTGCGCCCCCAGCATCGGGGCTGCGTCGCCACTATTGGCAACTTTGACGGTGTTCACCGTGGTCACCAGGCTATCCTGGCCCGGCTGCGTGAGCGAGCGGTCGAGTTGGGTGTACCCAGCTGCGTGGTGATTTTTGAGCCGCAGCCGCGGGAATTTTTCACCCCGGAAACGGCGCCGGCCCGTCTGGCCCGCTTGCGCGACAAGTTGCAGTTGCTGGCTGAAGAGGGGGTGGACCGAGTCCTCTGCCTGGCCTTCAACCAGCGTTTGCAAAGCCTCAGCGCCGCCGAATTCGTCGACCGTATCCTGGTGGACGGCTTGGGTGTGCAACACTTGGAGGTCGGCGACGACTTCCGTTTCGGTTGCGACCGCGTAGGAGATTTCGATTTCCTGCAACACGCCGGCGTCAACCAGGGTTTTACCGTCGAAGCCGCGCAAACCGTCGAACTGGATGGCCTGCGCGTAAGCAGCACCCAGGTGCGTAATGCACTGGCCGCTGCCGACTTCGCCTTGGCCGAGCGTCTGCTCGGTCGCCCGTTCCGCATTGCCGGGCGTGTATTGCACGGCCAGAAGCTGGCGCGCCAACTGGGTACGCCAACCGCCAACGTGCAACTCAAGCGTCGCCGTGTGCCGCTGACCGGGGTTTACCTGGTGAGTGTCGACATCGACGGCCAATCGTGGCCGGGAGTCGCCAATATAGGCGTCAGGCCCACGGTTGCAGGTGATGGCAAGGCCCACCTGGAAGTACACCTTTTGGATTTTGCCGGTGATTTGTATGACCGGCGTTTGACGGTGGTTTTCCACCAGAAGCTGCGTGAAGAGCAGCGTTTCGCCTCCCTTGAGGCGTTGAAAACGGCGATCAATGCGGATGTCGCCGCCGCCCGTGCACTAGCCGCACCTAGCGCCCATCGCTAACCGAAGAGCCTTAAATGACCGACTATAAAGCCACGCTAAACCTTCCGGACACCGCCTTCCCAATGAAGGCCGGCCTGCCACAGCGCGAACCGCAGATCCTGCAGCGCTGGGACAGTATTGGCCTGTACGGAAAGTTGCGCGAAATTGGCAAGGATCGTCCGAAATTCGTCCTGCACGACGGCCCTCCTTATGCCAACGGCACGATTCACATCGGTCATGCGCTGAACAAGATTCTCAAGGACATGATCATCCGCTCGAAAACCCTTTCGGGTTTTGACGCACCTTATGTCCCGGGTTGGGACTGCCACGGTCTGCCGATCGAGCACAAAGTCGAAGTGACCCATGGCAAGAACCTGGGCGCGGATAAAACCCGCGAACTGTGCCGTGCCTACGCCACCGAGCAGATCGAAGGGCAGAAGTCCGAATTCATCCGTCTGGGTGTATTGGGCGACTGGGCCAACCCGTACAAGACCATGGACTTCAAGAACGAGGCCGGTGAAATCCGTGCCTTGGCCGAAATCGTCAAGGGTGGCTTCGTGTTCAAGGGACTCAAGCCCGTGAACTGGTGCTTCGACTGCGGTTCGGCCCTGGCCGAAGCGGAAGTCGAGTACGAAGACAAGAAGTCCTCGACCATCGACGTGGCCTTCCCGATTGCGGAAGACGCCAAACTGGCCGAGGCCTTTGGCCTGACGAGCCTGGGCAAGCCGGCGGCCATCGTGATCTGGACCACCACCCCGTGGACCATCCCCGCCAACCAGGCACTGAACGTGCACCCGGAGTTCACCTATGCCCTGGTGGACGTCGGTGACCGCCTGCTGGTGCTGGCCGAGGAAATGGTCGAGTCGTGCCTGGCGCGTTACAACCTGCAAGGTTCGGTGATCGCCACGACGACCGGTTCCGCGTTGGAACTGATCAACTTCCGCCACCCGTTCTATGACCGCCTGTCGCCGGTTTACCTGGCCGACTACGTTGAACTGGGCTCGGGTACCGGTGTGGTCCACTGCTCGCCTGCCTACGGCGTGGACGACTTTGTGATCTGCAAGAAATACGGCATGGTCAACGATGACATCATCAACCCGGTGCAAAGCAATGGCGTTTACGTGCCATCGCTGGAGTTCTTTGGTGGCCAGTTCATCTTCAAGGCCGACAAGGCGATCATCGAAAAGCTGAGCGAAGTCGGTGCACTTCTGCAGTCCGCTACCATCCAGCACAGCTACATGCACTGCTGGCGTCACAAGACCCCGCTGATCTACCGCGCTACCGCGCAGTGGTTCATCGGCATGGACAAAGAGCCGGTCAGCGGCGACACCCTGCGCGTGCGCTCGCTCAAAGCCATCGAAGACACAGGCTTCATCCCGGCCTGGGGCCAGGCGCGCCTGCACTCGATGATTGCCAACCGTCCGGACTGGTGCATCTCCCGCCAGCGTAACTGGGGTGTGCCGATTCCGTTCTTCCTCAACAAGGAAAGCGGCGAGCTGCACCCTCGTACCGTTGAGCTGATGGAAGTCGTGGCCCAACGAGTCGAGCAGGAAGGCATCGAAGCCTGGTTCAAGCTGGACGCCGCCGAGCTGTTGGGCGACGAAGCACCGTTGTACGACAAGATCAGCGACACCCTCGACGTATGGTTCGACTCCGGCACCACCCACTGGCACGTGCTGCGTGGTTCCCACCCTATGGGCCACGAGACAGGTCCTCGCGCCGATCTGTACCTGGAAGGTTCGGACCAACACCGTGGCTGGTTCCATTCGTCCTTGCTCACTGGTTGCGCCATCGATAACCACGCCCCGTACCGCGAACTGCTGACCCACGGTTTCACCGTTGATGAAAACGGTCGCAAGATGTCCAAGTCCCTGGGCAACGTAATTGCGCCGCAAAAGGTCAATGACACGCTGGGTGCCGACATCATGCGCCTGTGGGTGGCCTCGACGGACTATTCGGGCGAAATGGCTGTGTCGGAGCAGATCCTGCAGCGCAGTGCCGATGCCTACCGTCGCATCCGTAATACCGCACGCTTCCTGTTGTCGAACCTGACCGGCTTCAACCCGGCCACCGACATCGTGCCGGCCGAGGACATGCTCGCCCTGGATCGTTGGGCCGTGGACCGTACCCTGTTGCTGCAGCGCGAGTTGCAGGAGCACTACGGCGAATACCGTTTCTGGAACGTTTACTCGAAGATCCACAACTTCTGCGTGCAGGAGTTGGGTGGTTTCTACCTCGACATCATCAAGGATCGCCAGTACACCACCGGCGCCAACAGCAAGGCACGCCGTTCGGCGCAGACCGCGCTGTACCACATCAGTGAGGCGCTGGTGCGCTGGATCGCACCGATCCTGGCCTTCACCGCCGATGAGCTGTGGGAATACCTGCCGGGCGAGCGCAACGAATCCGTGATGCTCAACACCTGGTACGAAGGTCTGACCGAACTGCCGGCGGACTTCGAATTGGGCCGCGAATACTGGGAGGGCGTAATGGCCGTCAAGGTTGCGGTGAACAAGGAGCTGGAAGTCCAGCGCGCGGCCAAGGCCGTCGGTGGCAACCTGCAAGCCGAAGTCACCCTGTTTGCCGAAGATGGCCTGACGGCCGACCTGGCCAAGCTGAGCAACGAGCTGCGCTTCGTGCTCATCACCTCGACGGCCAGCCTGGCACCGTTCGCCCAAGCGCCGGCAGACGCCGTGGTCACCGAAGTGCCGGGCCTCAAGCTCAAAGTCGTCAAGTCGGCGTTCCCCAAGTGCGCCCGTTGCTGGCACTGCCGTGAAGATGTCGGTGTGAATCCTGAGCATCCGGAAATCTGTGGTCGTTGCGTCGACAACATCAGCGGTGCCGGCGAGGTTCGCCACTATGCCTAGTGGAAACATGCCTAAAGCCAGTCGCTTCGGGCGCCTGGGCTGGCTCGTATTGAGTGTGCTGGTCCTGGTCATTGACCAGGCCAGCAAGGCTCACTTCGAGGGTGCTCTGGAAATGTTCCAGCAGATCGTGGTGATCCCGGATTACTTCAGCTGGACACTGGCCTACAACACTGGCGCTGCTTTCAGTTTCCTCGCCGACAGTGGCGGCTGGCAGCGTTGGCTGTTCGCCCTGATTGCCGTGGTGGTCAGTGCCGTGCTGGTGGTCTGGCTCAAGCGCCTGGGGCGCGACGATACCTGGCTTGCCATCGCCCTGGCCCTGGTGCTGGGCGGTGCGCTGGGCAACCTCTATGACCGCATTGCCCTGGGCCATGTTATCGACTTCATCCTGGTGCATTGGCAGAATCGCTGGTATTTCCCGGCGTTCAACTTTGCCGACAGCGCCATCACCGTCGGTGCGGTGATGCTGGCGTTGGACATGTTCAAAAGCAAGAAAACCGGAGAGACCGTCAATGACTGATCAGGTAGTGACTGAACAACGGATCGGCCAGAACACGGAAGTCACTTTGCATTTCGCATTGCGCCTGGAGAATGGCGACACGGTCGACAGCACCTTCGACAAGGCCCCGGCGACCTTCAAAGTCGGTGATGGCAACCTGCTGCCGGGTTTCGAAGCGGCGCTATTCGGGTTCAAGGCCGGCGATAAGCGCAACCTGCAGATCCTGCCGGAAAATGCCTTTGGCCAGCCCAACCCGCAGAATGTGCAGATCATTGCGCGTTCGCAGTTTGAAGGCATGGACCTGTCGGAAGGCTTGCTGGTGATCTTCAACGATGCGGCGAATACCGAGCTGCCAGGTGTAGTCAAAGCCTTCGATGACGCGCAAGTGACCATCGACTTCAACCACCCGCTGGCCGGTAAAACCTTGACGTTTGATGTGGAAATCATCGACGTTAAAGCGATCTAACTGACGAATCGGCCTATTGCAGCGCCGGACTTGTGTGGCGGGGGATCAAGCTCCCTCGCCACACAAGCTCGTTCCTGCAGGCAAGACACGAGGCACAGCATGCAAATCAAACTCGCCAACCCCCGTGGCTTCTGCGCCGGCGTGGACCGGGCGATCGAAATCGTCAATCGCGCCCTGGAAGTCTTCGGGCCGCCGATTTATGTGCGCCACGAAGTTGTCCACAACAAGTTCGTGGTCGAAGACCTGCGCGCACGCGGTGCCATTTTTGTTGAAGAACTCGATCAGGTGCCGGACGACGTTATCGTCATCTTCAGCGCCCATGGCGTTTCCCAGGCCGTGCGTACCGAAGCTGCCGGCCGTGGCCTGAAAGTATTCGACGCCACCTGCCCATTGGTCACCAAGGTGCATATCGAAGTCGCACGCTACAGTCGCGATGGACGTGAGTGCATCCTGATCGGCCATGCCGGTCACCCGGAAGTCGAAGGCACCATGGGCCAGTACGACGCCAGCAACGGCGGTGCCATCTATCTGGTAGAAGATGAAAAGGACGTCGCCAACTTGCAGGTACAAAACCCTGAACGGTTGGCTTTCGTGACGCAGACCACCTTGTCCATGGACGACACCAGCCGTGTTATCGACGCCCTGCGCGCGCGATTCCCGGATATCGGTGGCCCGCGCAAGGATGACATTTGCTACGCCACACAAAACCGTCAGGACGCGGTCAAGCAATTGGCCAACGAATGCGACGTGGTTCTGGTGGTCGGCAGCCCGAACAGCTCCAACTCCAATCGCCTGCGCGAGCTGGCCGAGCGCATGGCTACGCCGGCCTACCTGATCGACGGTGCCGAAGACATGCAACGCAGCTGGTTCGATGGCGTTGAGCGTATCGGTATCACGGCCGGTGCTTCGGCTCCAGAAGTCCTGGTGCGTGGCGTGATCCAACAGTTGCAGGCCTGGGGGGCGACCGGCGCGGATGAGCTGGCCGGCCGTGAAGAGAACATCACGTTCTCCATGCCCAAGGAACTGCGGGTTCGCTCTTTGCTCTGAGCCACGACGTGCCGGATCAGCCTCGACATAATGCCTGCTCGGTTTTATCACTGCGCAGGCTGATGCGGCCGCTGGGAGCCAGCACCACCTGATACAGGCTTTGTGCCTGGCCCGTGTCACATATGTGCACGGTGCCGGCACGGAAGCCTCCTCCCTGAAAAACCGGTTCGCCCAATCCGCTGAAGCGCACTTGGCTTCTGACCGGGCCATTGCCCACTATCGTTGCGCGCCCGCTGTCCTGTCGCTCCAACAGTATCGGATTGTCATCGTCCATATGGCCGCGCCCGCTGACATCCTCGATCACTCGCCAACCTCGGCCCCAATCGTCCTCCAGTGCATGAACAATCACCGCGCGATTACGTGCGAGCGCTTCGCTGCGGGCGAAGCGCAGGCCGTCCGCCAGCGAGTTCGCTGCGCTGCGCTGCTGGTGCGATTCGAGCAACCCTTTGAAGCTGGGTACTGCCAGATGCGTCAGCAGGCCGCTCAGCATCAGGCCGAATAACAACTCGATCAGGGTGAAGCCTCGTTCTGTCATAGGTCGTCCCTCCGTGGACGCCGCCGGTGATTCCGCGGGTAGCGATAGGTATAGCTACCGACTGCCAGGGTTGGATGATGGCTTTTATGTCCAAAGTATTTCCCTTTGTTCCGGGAGCAGCGTTGGTTAAAAAGCGGCGCTAGTCTTGGGGCTCACAACAGGTTTTTCCTGCTTTCCCGGCCCTCGACATGGATGACGACGGTGATGCTAATCCGTACGCACACGTTTTTTCTGCGCGCCTCCGAATGGCGCCAAACCGGCATGACGCTGATCGAAGTGTTGGTAGCGGTGTTGATTCTGGCTGTTGGTCTGTTGGGGGCCTCGGCAATCCAACTCAATGCGCTCAAGTACACCGAGAGCGCCAGGATGACCAGCCAGGCCAGTTTCATTGCCTATGACATGCTCGACCGAATTCGCTCCAATCCTGGGATCGATTATTCATGGACGCGAGCCGAGCCCGCGCCGGCCAATGCCCCGACCGCCAGCGTGCGTGACCTGGACTTGCATGATTTCGAGGCCAATATCATTGGCTTCGCTGGCGCAGATGCCAAAGGGGCTGTGTCGATCAGCGGGCCTGAGGTCACCATCACTATCAGTTGGCAAGGAGCCAGGGGGGCAGGCGGCCCGGGAGCCAGGGAGACTTTCGTTCTCACCAGTCGCATGGCCGATGAACAAGGCGCGTTGCAATGAAGCGGCGTGTACGCGGATTCAGCCTGGTGGAAATGCTGGTGGCATTGGCCGTAGGGCTCATGTTGGTGCTGGGTGGGAGCCAGGTGGTAATCAGCACGCGGATGACATACGCCAGCCAATTGGCTGCAATGGTTCTGCAAGACGATGCGCGGTTTGTCCTGGGCAAGCTGACGCAGGATATTCGCCAGGCGGGTATGTTCGGCTGCCTGACCACCGCATTTATCGAAGAAGCTCCAGCTACCTTGGAGCGGCCAGTGGGATGGAGTAGGTCGGGCGACGCAACGGCGCTGACACTGATCACTGCGGATGTCGGTAAGGGTGGAGGCAAGCCTGATTGGACGGTGGTGTCCGACTGCAGGACGGTTGCCCGGGCGTATGCTGGAACGCCGCCTGCGCCGACGCCTGGACAGGTGCACTTTGCACTGCGCCAGCTCACCTACACCTATGAGTCCGGTCAACTGAAAGTCAGCACCCCGGCGGCGCCGGCCAAAGCGGTGCTGATCGATAACGTGGGGGCGTTCGACATCAGTTTTGGCATGGCGGCCAAGCCTGCATCGACCGGTGTGGTGCGTTACGACAGCGACCCGGCCGACGAATCGTTGATACGCAGTGTGCGCGTCCTCCTGACGCTGCAAGACCCGACGGGGCGTGTCAGGGACCAGACCTACAGCGTTGTGGCGGCGCTGCGAAGTCGGCAGGGGTAGGGCCGTGACGAGCACAGTTGGCGGTATTCATTTGCGTCAGGCAGGGATGGTGTTGTTGGTCAGCCTGGTATTCCTGCTGCTGTTATCACTGGTCGGCTTGTCATCGATGCAAGGTGCGATATCCCAGCAAAAAGTCGCTGGCAGCTTGTGGCATCGCAATCAATCGTTTCAAAGCGCCGAAAGCGGCCTCAGGGTGGGGGAGGTGACGGTAAGGCGAGGTGGCGACGCGCTCCCCGAATGCCACTCAATCATCACATGCTCGCCACCCGAGGAGGCGTTTTCGCTGATGGGGGCCGGGACGAATCCTGTCTCGGCGGTTAACTGGATCGCCTCGGACGGTGGATTCTTTGGCATTCAGTCCATAGGCGATGGCCTGGGGCTTGTGCATTTGCCGGCGCAAACCTCGGCGCAGTTGTTTCGGGTGACAGCGGTCGGGCTGGTTGGCCAATCGCGCACGGTACTCGAGAGCGTATATGCGCGGGTGGAGGAGGGAGGGCGTGCGCGGTTTCAACGAATCCTATGGCGGCAACTTCAATAAGGAGCAATCGGATGAGCATGGAGAGCCAGGGTTTTACCCTGATCGAGTTACTGGTTGCCATGGCGATCATCGCGGTTTTGGCCGGGGTCGCTTATCCCGGATATACCGGACATGTGAAAAAGGTTTATCGCGGTCAAGTCGCAGCACTGTTGACCGAACAGGCCCAGTACCTGGAGCGCTTTTACACCCGGAACGGCACTTTTATTGGTGCAGAGGCGGTCAGTACAGGCAATGATCACTATAGAATCAGCGCTGTATTGACTCCCCAGGATTTTGACCTGCTTGCCACGCCCATCGTCGATTCAGTCATGGCGGACGACGCGTGCGGCGAATTCAGCTTGAGCAGTACCGGCGTGCGAAGCAACCCGGGAGCCCTGCCAGGAATGTCGCGCAAGACGTGTTGGGGGCAGTAATGAGAATGCTGGAAGAATGAGCGCCGGGTGCGCCTATCCCTATATATCGGCTGGATCAAATGATGGCAAAGCAACAGCGAGTGGTAATTGTCGGCGGCGGAGTAATCGGGTTGTTGACCGCGTTCAACCTGGCCACCCAAGGGCAGACTGTCGTGCTGCTGGAGCGTGGGGGGCTTGGGCAAGAGTCTTCGTGGGCCGGGGGCGGGATCGTTTCACCGTTGTACCCGTGGCGCTACAGCCCGGCCGTTACCGCTTTGGCCCATTGGTCCCAGGACTTTTATCCACAGCTGGCGCAACGATTGTTTGCCGCCACGGGTGTTGATCCGGAGGTTCATACCACGGGCTTGTACTGGCTTGACCTGGAAGATGAGGCTGAAGCATTAGCCTGGGCTGCCCGTGAAGGGCGCCCGCTGAGCAAAGTGGATGTGTCGGCGGCTCATGATGCCGTGCCGGTGCTGGGGGCTGGTTATTCCCAGGCCATCTACATGGCTGATGTCGCCAATGTGCGCAACCCGCGATTGGTCAAGTCCTTGAAGGCGGCATTGCTGGCGTTGCCCGGCGTGACGATTCACGAACAGTGTCAGGTGGCAG
Organism: Pseudomonas sp. MWU13-2517; assembly: GCF_023242545.1. NCBI lineage: Bacteria > Pseudomonadati > Pseudomonadota > Gammaproteobacteria > Pseudomonadales > Pseudomonadaceae > Pseudomonas > Pseudomonas sp. MWU13-2517. The sequence goes on from NZ_JALMFA010000010.1 coordinate 19,241, forward strand.
GTTTTGTCCTGGAGGGCGACACCGTAGTGGGCGTCGAAACGGCGGCCGGGCGGGTTTGCGGCGATCAGGTCGTGCTCGCGGCGGGAGCCTGGAGTGGGGAGTTGCTGGGGACGCTGGGTTTGGCGCTACCCGTTGAGCCGGTCAAAGGCCAGATGATCCTGTACAAATGCGCCTCGGACTTTTTGTCGAGCATGGTCCTTGCAAAAGGGCGCTATGCAATCCCGCGTCGTGACGGGCACATATTGATTGGCAGCACGTTAGAGCATGAGGGCTTCGACAAGACGCCGACCGAAGCGGCGCTGGAAAGCCTCAAAGCCTCGGCAGTGGAGTTGATTCCCGCGTTGGCCGACGCTGAGGTGGTGGGCCATTGGGCGGGCTTGCGGCCAGGCTCGCCGGAAGGTGTTCCCTACATTGGCGAGGTACCCGGCTTCAAGGGGCTGTGGCTCAATTGTGGGCATTACAGAAATGGCCTGGTGCTCGCACCCGCGTCCTGCCAGTTGTTCACTGACTTGCTGCTGGGCCATGCACCGATTATCGAGCCGGCACCTTACGCGCCTGCTGGTCGCCTCAACGCTGGCTAGGCTTCGGACCTTGTTCCAGGTGCGCCTGGGTGCAGTACCACTCCTGGCGTACGCTCAGTGCGCGGTCCTGCGGCAGGTGTACGCCGCAGTGCGCGCAACGCACCATCGGCGTGGCATCGAGTTCGCTGGACCGTTGCTGTTTAGCGGTCGGGCTTTTGAATTTGCGCCAGAACCATACCGCGGCAGCAATGACGGCAATCCAGAACAGTAGACGAACCATGGTAAGCAGCTTCTCGACAGGGAATGCGCCAGTTTAGCCAAGGACGTGGCAGGCGCACAGCGTAAAATGCCTGCCCACAAAAAAGGGAGCCCTGCGGGCTCCCTTCCATTACTGCCTGGACCGATCAGTCGAAAATACCGAAGGTCATGTAGCTGAACCACGAACGGTCTTCGTTGTTGCCAAGGGCTTGCGGTGCCTGCTCTTCGATCACATCGCCGTTTTCGTCGTGCGGCTTGAGGTCGGAAGGAATGGCATCTTTCGCGTCCTGGAACTGCTTGACCACGTCCTGGTTGGCGCGGGTTTCGCCCGGCGGCAGCGGTGGACGGGACTCGATCAGGCCCAAGGTGTACTTGCTCAGCCACGAACGGTTGTCCGCTTCGGCGACCTGAGGCACGAACTGGCCGTCTTTCAGGCTCGGGTGATCCGGGTAGTTAAGCTTCAGGGTTTCCAGGCTGGTGCTCGCCAGGGCATCCAGGTGCAGGCGCTGGTAAGCCTCGGTCATTACCGCCAGGCCATCGCCCACGGATGGGGTTTCCTGGAAGTTTTCCACCACATAGCGGCCACGGTTGGCAGCGGCCACGTACGCCTGACGGGTCAGGTAGTAGTGGGCTACGTGGATTTCGTAGGACGCCAACAGGTTACGCAGGTAGATCATGCGTTGCTTGGCATCCGGCGCATAGCGGCTGTTGGGGTAGCGGCTGGTCAGCTGGGCGAACTCGTTGTAGGAGTCGCGGGCAGCACCCGGGTCACGCTTGGTCATGTCCAGCGGCAGGAAGCGCGCCAGCAGGCCAACGTCCTGGTCGAACGAGGTCAGGCCCTTCATGTAGTAGGCGTAATCCACGTTCGGGTGCTGCGGGTGCAAGCGGATAAAACGCTCGGCGGCGGACTTGGCAGCTTCCGGCTCGGCGTTCTTGTAGTTGGCGTAGATCAGTTCGAGCTGGGCCTGGTCGGCATAGCGTCCGAACGGATAGCGCGACTCCAGGGCCTTCAGCTTCGCTGTGGCGCTGGTGTAGCTATTATTGTCCAAGTCTTTCTGAGCTTGCTGGTAAAGCTCGACTTCGCTCAGGTTTTCGTCGACGACGTCCTTTGTTGACGAGCAAGCAGCAGTCATGGCGAGGATGGCGATCAGCAGCAGGTGTTTCACTTGCATGGCGGCTTGCGTCCCTATGACGGCCGCTGTCTTGGGCGGGGCCGTCCTGTTATGATGAGCGCCCCGTTGAAAGCCTCGGGGCAAAAGACGCCGTATTTAACCACAAGCGCGCAGCCGAAACCAAAGGCTGTGCCACGCCTAGTCTGAGCATGTCCGATAAAATTGAACTTCGCGCAGAGGTGCCGTCCGAATTGGGCGGCCAACGCCTCGATCAAGTCGCCGCACAATTATTCGCTGAGCACTCGCGCTCGCGCCTTTCCGCCTGGATCAAAGACGGCCGCCTGACTGTGGATGGAGCGGTTATCCGCCCGCGAGACATAGTTCATGGCGGTGCGATTCTTGAGCTGACTGCCGAGCAGGAAGCCCAGGGAGAATGGGTTGCCCAGGACATTGAGCTGGACATCGTCTATGAAGATGACGACATCCTGGTCATCAACAAACCCGCAGGCCTGGTGGTTCACCCGGCTGCCGGGCACGCTGATGGCACTTTGCTCAACGCCCTGTTGCATCACGTGCCGGATATCATCAATGTCCCGCGCTGCGGCATCGTGCACCGTCTGGACAAGGACACCACCGGCTTGATGGTGGTAGCCAAGACCATTCAGGCGCAGACGCAGCTGGTCACACAGTTGCAGAGCCGCAGTGTCAGCCGGATCTACGAGTGCATCGTGATCGGCGTCGTGGTCGCGGGCGGCAAGATCAATGCCCCTATTGGTCGCCACGGCCAGCAGCGCCAGCGTATGGCGGTGATGGAAGGCGGCAAGCAGGCCGTAAGCCACTACCGTGTATTGGAGCGTTTCCGTTCCCATACCCATGTGCGGGTCAAACTGGAAACCGGTCGTACTCACCAGATTCGCGTGCACATGGCGCACATCAACTTCCCGTTGGTCGGAGATCCTGCCTACGGTGGTCGCTTCCGCATTCCGCCGGCAGCCAGTGCAACCATGGTTGAGTCGCTGAAAAACTTCCCGCGCCAGGCGTTGCATGCACGCTTCCTGGAATTGGATCATCCGACGAGCGGTAAGCGCATGAGCTGGGAATCGCCTCTGCCAGACGACCTGGTCTGGTTGTTGTCGCTGCTCAAGCAGGATCGCGAGGCGTTTATCGGATGAGTGACTGGCTGATTCCTGACTGGCCTGCGCCGGCTCAGGTGAAAGCTTGCGTCACCACCCGTACGGGCGGCGTCAGTCCGGCGCCGTTCGACAGCCTCAACCTGGGCGATCATGTCGAGGACAGCCTGGAGGCCGTCCTTGAAAACCGTCGTCGCCTTTCCGAGGCCTTTAATATTCAGCCAGCCTGGCTGCGCCAAGTGCATGGCGTGGTCGTGGTCGAGGCCGATCCCGGCTGCGTCGCCGAAGCTGATGGCAGTTGGACCAGTACCCCGGGCATTGCCTGCACTTCAATGACTGCTGACTGCCTGCCTGCGTTGTTCTGCAATCGTGCCGGCACTCGGGTCGCGGCGGCCCATGCAGGTTGGCGCGGTCTGGCGGCAGGGGTGTTGGAGGCGGCGTTCGAAAGCCTGGATACCGAACCTGCCGACGTCCTGGTCTGGCTCGGCCCTGCCATTGGTCCGCAAGCTTTTGAAGTGGGCCCGGAAGTGCGTGATGCCTTCATGCAGCAGTTGCCGATGACCGAGCAGGCCTTTTTGCCCAGCCGCAATCCCGGCAAATACATGGCCGACATCTACCAGTTGGCGCGATTGCGTCTGGCTGCGCGAGGTGTCACTGCTGTTTATGGGGGCGGTTTCTGCACCGTGACCGACCCACGCTTCTTTTCTTACCGCCGCCACCCTCGCACCGGTCGGTTTGCCTCCCTGATCTGGCTTGAGCGCTAGACTCTCCTGATCTAAGTCAACTATCCACAGCTTGAATCTCCCAGAATCGACCACATCTATAGGGCTATCTGGCAGGTTTCTTCATTCAGGATGTGTTTGTAGCTCCGGCCTGCTCAAAAGGAAGGTGACTAATGCGTATTGATCGTTTAACCAGCAAATTGCAGTTGGCTTTATCTGATTCCCAATCATTGGCGGTGGGCCTTGACCACCCGGCCATTGAGCCAGCGCACTTGATGCAGGCGCTCCTGGAGCAGCAAGGTGGTTCTATCAAACCTTTGCTGATGCAGGTGGGCTTTGACGTCAACAGCCTGCGCAAGGAGTTGAGCAAAGAGCTCGACCAACTGCCGAAAATCCAGAATCCGACCGGCGACGTGAACATGTCGCAGGACTTGGCGCGTCTGCTCAACCAGGCCGACCGTCTAGCCCAGCAGAAAGGTGACCAATTCATCTCCAGCGAGCTGGTGCTGCTCGCCGCCATGGATGAAAACAGCAAACTCGGCAAATTGCTGCTGGGTCAGGGCGTCAGTAAGAAAGCCTTGGAAAATGCCATCAACAACCTGCGTGGCGGCGACGCGGTAAACGACCCCAACCATGAGGAGTCGCGTCAGGCACTGGACAAATACACCGTTGACCTGACCAAGCGTGCCGAAGAAGGCAAGCTTGACCCGGTAATCGGCCGTGACGATGAAATCCGTCGCACCATCCAGGTCCTGCAACGTCGTACCAAGAACAACCCGGTGCTGATCGGTGAGCCCGGCGTGGGTAAAACCGCGATCGCCGAGGGTCTGGCCCAGCGCATCATCAATGGTGAAGTGCCGGATGGTCTTAAAGGCAAGCGCCTGTTGTCCCTGGACATGGGCTCGTTGATCGCCGGTGCCAAGTTCCGTGGCGAGTTCGAAGAGCGTCTGAAATCCCTGCTCAACGAGCTGTCGAAGCAGGAAGGGCAGATCATTCTGTTTATCGACGAGCTGCACACCATGGTCGGCGCCGGTAAAGGCGAAGGCTCGATGGACGCCGGCAACATGCTCAAGCCGGCGTTGGCACGGGGTGAGTTGCACTGCGTTGGCGCGACCACGCTTAACGAGTACCGCCAGTACATCGAAAAGGACGCGGCTCTTGAGCGTCGTTTCCAGAAAGTGCTGGTGGAAGAGCCGAGCGAAGAAGACACCATCGCGATCCTGCGTGGCCTGAAAGAACGCTATGAGGTCCACCACAAGGTGGCGATCACTGATGGCGCAATCATTGCGGCGGCTAAATTGAGCCATCGCTACATCACTGATCGTCAGTTGCCGGACAAGGCTATTGACCTGATCGACGAGGCCGCCAGCCGTATTCGCATGGAGATCGACTCCAAACCGGAAGTGCTCGACCGTCTGGATCGACGCCTGATTCAACTGAAAGTTGAATCCCAGGCTCTTAAGAAGGAAGAGGATGACGCGGCGAAGAAACGCCTGGAAAAACTCCAGGAAGAAATCGTCCGCCTGGAACGTGAGTATTCGGACCTGGAAGAAATCTGGACCTCGGAAAAGGCCGAAGTACAGGGTTCTGCACAGATCCAGCAAAAAATTGAGCAATCCCGTCAGGAACTGGAAGCTGCGCGTCGTAAAGGTGACCTGAACCGCATGGCCGAATTGCAGTACGGGGTGATCCCGGACCTGGAGCGCAGCCTGCAGATGGTCGACCAGCATGGCCACAGCGAGAACCAATTGCTGCGTAGCAAGGTGACCGAGGAGGAAATTGCCGAGGTGGTCTCCAAGTGGACCGGCATTCCGGTGTCGAAGATGCTTGAGGGCGAGCGTGACAAGCTGTTGAAAATGGAAAGCCTGTTGCATCAACGTGTCATCGGCCAGGAAGAGGCGGTGGTCGCGGTGTCCAACGCAGTGCGCCGTTCGCGGGCAGGTTTGTCCGACCCGAATCGTCCGAGCGGCTCATTCATGTTCCTCGGCCCGACGGGTGTGGGTAAGACCGAGTTGTGCAAGGCGTTGGCCGAGTTCCTCTTTGATACCGAAGAGGCCATGGTACGGATCGATATGTCCGAATTCATGGAGAAACACTCGGTGGCTCGCTTGATCGGCGCCCCACCAGGCTACGTGGGCTACGAGGAGGGCGGTTACCTGACCGAAGCCGTGCGGCGCAAGCCTTACTCGGTGATCCTGCTGGATGAGGTCGAGAAGGCCCACCCGGATGTATTCAACATCCTGCTGCAAGTGCTGGAAGATGGCCGCCTGACGGACAGCCACGGGCGTACCGTGGACTTCCGTAATACGGTGGTCGTGATGACCTCCAACCTGGGCTCGGCGCAGATCCAGGAGCTGGTGGGTGATCGTGAGGCACAACGTGCTGCGGTTATGGACGCGTTGACCAGTCACTTCCGTCCCGAATTTATCAACCGGGTTGATGAAGTGGTCATCTTCGAGCCTCTGGCACGCGATCAGATCGCGGGCATCACCGAGATCCAGTTGGGGCGTCTGCGAGGTCGCCTGGCCGAGCGCGATCTTGACCTGGAGTTGAGTGGTGAGGCGTTGGACAAGCTGATCGCAGTCGGTTACGACCCGGTGTATGGCGCACGGCCTTTGAAACGTGCGATCCAGCGCTGGATCGAAAACCCGCTGGCCCAGTTGATCCTGTCGGGCAGCTTTATGCCGGGTACCAGCGTCAAGGCCACGGTGGAGAACGACGAAATCGTCTTCCATTAAGCCTGGCCAGTTCTGCAATAAGAGAAGGCTCCGCATTGCGGAGCCTTTTTTTTCGATAGGGCGTTGAACTGTAAGGCAAAGGCTTGTAAAGTGCGCCCCGCAACAACGTCAGCCCACGGATTTCTTCTCCCCAAGAAGAAATCAGAAAGAAGCGCAAATCATTGTCTTAAAAGCAATTTAAAGGGTTGACAGGGGTTTTTAAGATTGTAGAATAGCGCGCCTCAGAGACATGAACGTAGCGATACGGACAAGTCGAAGAGAAGGTTACATCGCTGCAAAAGTTGTACATTTGAATATGTAGTTCCGTGATAGCTCAGTCGGTAGAGCAAATGACTGTTAATCATTGGGTCCCAGGTTCGAGTCCTGGTCACGGAGCCAATTCAAAACCGGGGTATAGCGCAGTCCGGTAGCGCGCCTGCTTTGGGAGCAGGATGTCGGGAGTTCGAATCCCCCTACCCCGACCATATTTGGGTCGTTAGCTCAGTTGGTAGAGCAGTTGGCTTTTAACCAATTGGTCGTAGGTTCGAATCCCACACGACCCACCATTTTTGAGACCAGTTAACGCTGGAATCGAATCTTAAGATCAGAGGCCAAAAGCGCTGATCGAAGAAGGCGACTGAAAGGTCGCCTTTTTTCCGGGGTATAGCGCAGTCCGGTAGCGCGCCTGCTTTGGGAGCAGGATGTCGGGAGTTCGAATCCCCCTACCCCGACCATATTCAAAGAAAAAAGGCGCCTTTATGGCGCCTTTTTTCGTTTGTTCATCGGGCTCATGCCGCGAATCTTGAGCCCATGATTGAATGAACGTGGCTGTTCATCGATTCATGTTCACAGGCTTCGTTTTTTTCGCTCTTCTTAGCCTCAATCTCTGTTAGCTCAACTGCCCTCATAGGGAAGCTGCTCGCGGTCCCGCTGCCGCTCAGGCTCACCCTTCACGAACCGCATTGCGTATGCCCTCCAACAGCATGGCAAACGCCGGGTTGTCATTGTCTTCGCGCCAGATCAGGTGCAACTCGCTCTGCGCGCCTTCGCCCAGGTCGATATCGCGGAACACCACGTTTTTGAATACCACGCTGCTAGCGCACCGGGGCACCAGGGCCAGGCCCATGCCGGCGTTGACCAGCGCGAGGATGGTCAGGGACGAGCCCAGCCACTGCACGTATTCCGGTGCCACGCGGGCGGAGCGCAGCAGGCCGGTGAGTAGCTCGTTGAACGGCGGGTAGGCGGCGTGGGCGTACATCAGGAAAGGTTGGGCATCCAGGTCCTGTGCGCTGACCGTCGCTGCCTGGGCCAGCCGGTGGCTGCTTGGCACGGCCAAGACAAAGGGTTCGCGAACCAGGCATTCGGTGGCGTAGCCGGGTTCCAGCAACGGGGCGCGGACGATGCCGAGGTCGATGCGCCGGGCGCGCAGGGCCTCGTATTGCTGGTAGGTGTTCATCTCCGACAGGTCGATCTTGACGTGGGGCTGCTTGAGCCGCGCCTCGGCGATCACCTTGGGCAAGAACTCATACACCGCGCTGCCAACGAAACTGATATTGACCGTACCGATATCGCCTTCGGCAAAGCGCCGAGCGGTCACGGCCGCTTGCTGCGCGCGCTCCAGCAGGTTCTGGGCCTCGACGAAAAACGCACGGCCGGCGGCGGTGAGGGCGACGCTGCGGGTCGTACGGGTAAACAGCTCAACCCCCAGGTGATGTTCCAGCAATTGGATCTGCCGGCTCAGCGGTGGCTGGGTCATGTTCAACCGTTCGGCGGCGCGGCGGAAATTCAGCTCGGTCGCCACGGTAGTAAAACAGCGCAGCTGTGTTAGCTCGAACATTGATCTAATCCTGGTATCAATCGGATGCCAAGTTAGATTAGACGGGAACAATCCCCGGCGTCCATGATCCGTGCGTCCCTTAAAAAAACAATGAATGGGAGTTGCCCGTGGATACCCTCCAGAATCCGCCTGACCCGACGGTGCTCGCCCGCGCGGCTGCCAAGGTCAAGCGCCATATACTGCCGCTGTTTGTGGTGATGTTCATCGTCAATTACATCGACCGCGTCAATATCGGCTTTGTGCGCAGCCACATGGAGACCGACCTGGGTATTGGCGCGGCGGCCTACGGCTTGGGCGCCGGGCTATTCTTTATTGGTTATGCGATCTTCGAAGTGCCCTCCAACCTGCTGTTGCAACGCTACGGCGCGCGGGCCTGGTTGACGCGCATCATGTTCACTTGGGGCGCGGCGGCGATGGCGATGGCTTTTGTCAGAGGTGAAACCAGCTTCTACATCCTGCGCTTCGTGCTCGGCGCTGCCGAAGCCGGGTTTTTCCCCGGCATCATCTACTACTTCACCCAATGGTTGCCGGCCGCCGAGCGCGGCAAAGCCATGGCGATTTTCCTCAGTGGTTCGGCCATCGCCTCGGTGATCTCCGGGCCGGTGTCTGGGGCGTTGCTCAACGTCAGCGGGTTGAGCCTGCATGGCTGGCAGTGGATGTTCCTGATCGAAGGCTTTGCTTCTATCGTGTTGTGCGGCTTTGTGTGGTTCTGGTTGCAGTCCCACCCCCATCAGGCCAAGTGGCTGAGCGACGAAGAAAAACATGCACTCACCCGTGTCATCGCGCTGGAGCAGCAGGCGCGCGAAGCGAGCCAGAATGTGCGGCCGTCGATGTTCAAGTTGCTCGCCGACAAACAGATCGCGCTGTTCTGTTTTATCTACTTCTCCATCGCCCTGACTATTTACGGCGCCACGTTCTGGCTGCCCAGCATGATCAAGAAAATGGGCAACCTGGGCGACTTCCAGGTGGGCTTGTTCAATTCGATCCCCTGGTTGATTTCGATCGTCGCCATGTACGGATTTGCCACCCTGGCCAGCAAATGGAAGCACCAGCAGGCGTGGGTTTCACTGATGCTGGTGATCGCCGCTTTCGGCATGTTCATGTCCACCACCGGTGGGCCGGTGTTTGCCTTTGTCGCCATCTGTTTTGCCGCGATTGGCTTCAAGGCGGCCTCGGCACTGTTCTGGCCGATCCCCCAGGGCTACCTGGATGCGCGGATCGCGGCGGCGGTGATTGCCCTGATCAATTCGGTGGGCAATTTGGGCGGTTTCGTCGCGCCCACGACCTTCGGTTTGCTCGAGCAGACCACCGGCTCCATCGAGGGTGGCTTGTACGGCCTCGCCGCAACCTCGTTACTGGCCGCCGTGGTGGTGTTTTTTGCCCGCACCACGCCACAGGGCGGGGTGCCTCCCGCGTCAACACCTTCTACTCGTCACCACGCCTTGCGTTCAGGTCCACAGGGAGCCGCCTCTTGAAAATTGTCCGCGTTACCGTCACTCCGATTGCCTTCCGTGACCCGCCCTTGCTCAACGCCAGTGGTATTCACGAACCCTTTGCACTGCGCTCGATCATCGAGGTCGAAAGCGACACCGGCTACATCGGCCTGGGCGAGAGCTACGGCGATGCCCCGGCACTGGCGATCCAGCAGCAGGTGCAATCGCAACTGATCGGTCTCGACCCGTTCAACCTCAACCAATTGCGCGCCATCGTGCAAGCCACGGTGGCCGCCCACAAACCGGCGAGCCTGGCCGGGGCGGAACTGGCGCCGGGTTCTCATGCCAGCAAGGCGGTGAGTAATGCCTATTCGGCGTTTGAGGTGGCCTTTCTCGATTTGCAGGCGCACGCATTGAATGTACCGCTGGTGGACCTGCTCGGTGGGGCGATTCGCGACCAGATTCCGTTCAGCGCCTACCTGTTTTTCAAATACGCCGAACACATCGAGTCACCTTATAAACCCGACAGTTGGGGTGAAGCCCTCAACGAGCAACAGATCGTCGCCCAAGCCCGGCGCATGATCGAAACTTACGGCTTTAAAAGCATCAAGCTCAAGGCCGGTGCGCTGCAACCCGAGCACGAAGTGGCATGCATAAAGGCCTTGAAAAAGGCCTTTCCCGGCGTGCCGCTGCGTATCGACCCGAATGGCAATTGGTCCCTGGAAACTTCGATTCGCATGGCCGAGCTGCTCGGCGATGACCTGCAATACTACGAAGACCCGACCCCTGGCCTGGACGGCATGGCCGAGTTACACAAGCGTACTGGCCTGCCCCTGGCGACCAATATGGTGGTCACCGACTTTGACGAATTCCGCCGCAGCATCGCCTTGAACAGCGTGCAGATTGTGCTCGCCGACCACCACTACTGGGGCGGCCTGCGCGACACCCAGGCACTGGCGAAGATGTGCCAGACCTTTGGCCTCGGTGTGTCGATGCACTCCAACTCGCACCTGGGTATCAGCCTGATGGCCATGGCCCATGTCGCCGCATCGGTGCCCAACCTCGATTACGCCTGCGACACCCACTACCCGTGGCAAGAACCGGATGAAGAAGTGATCAAGGGAGGCAAGCTGCCGATCGTCGACGGCTGCGTACGGATCACTCGTGCACCGGGGCTTGGCCTTGAGCTGGACCATGACCAACTGGGCAAGCTGCATGATCAGTACCTCAGTTGCGGCATTCGCCAGCGCGACGACGTGAAACAGATGCAGCGCTATCAACCGGAGTGGAAAATCGTTAAACCACGTTTCTGAAGCTGGTCGCTTCGTTTTTGCCCGGTGGTGCATTTGCGTGTGCCTCCGGGCTTTTTTTTGCGCGGTTCCTGCGCATCCGTATGCGCCGCGCCAGTTTTATCCTGCAACAGCATTCCAAACTTGACCCGGCACTTTTGCGTAAGCGTCCCGCTGATACACGCTGATTTAAGACGTAACACGCGAAGCAGTGCTCGCTTGTTGATAGAGGCTCAGTTCAAGGAAGCTGTAGTCATTTCGGTAATGCCGGTTCGGCGAGTGGTGTTCCATTTCGCATGACTGACCTCTCTATATCTTTGTCTTCAAGCACGATCCCGAATCGGCCAGACAGCTCCTTTCGTCCTTTGGATGTCAATGCAAGTGCCCGACTATCAAGGTCTTGGATAACCCACTTGCGGCTTATGACAGTCTGTAGAAAAGCTGCTCCGAGTGCTCCCGCAAGATGAGGGCGCCGCATGCTCCAGTCCAAGCATGAGCACGCGAAACGACGTCGCTGTGCCCTTACCGTTTCTATCTCGATACCGAGCGCTGTCATCGCTTTTTCGCCGCTCATAGTGAGCTGATACAGACTCTCCCCAGCGACCGGCGCGGTTAACCAGCCCGCACCCATGAAATGGTCGTGCAGTTTTACAGCCAGTGTTCCTGCCATATGGTCATAACAAGTACGCGCGAACTGCAATCGGGTTGGGGTCGTGGAAACATATTGCGTGTCCGCGTTTTGGGCTATCACCATGAGGGCCTCAATAGCCTGGGCCACTTGCGCGTTCTCCAGGCTGTAGTAGCGATGCCTGCCTTGCGTGTGCAACCTCACCAACCCGTCTTCTTTCAATCTTGCTAAATGCGCACTCGCCGTGGAAGCACTAACGTCGGCGATGACGGCCATTTCGGTACTGGTACGCGCGTGCCCATCCATCAGCGAACAAAGCATTTTCGTCCTCGCCGGTTCGGCAATGGCGCCGGCTACCCGAGAAATCGCGGTGTCATTGCTTTGAGCGTCCATATTTCGTTCCTGAGCGAATCGTTGGCGTGAAGGGTGTTCGATAGTAGTCGTTCTTTGTGAACAGGACTTGCGGAATGACGCCTTTTGAAGCAGCTACTCATGCTGATCCCTACGTTTATTACTCAGGGCTCAGGCGACAAAACGGCCTGTTATTCGATGCAGATCTTCGTTTATGGATTGCAAGTGATGCCGAGTTTGTCGAAGCCATTCTGGGGCATCCCGATTGTTGCGTGCGTCCGCTAAACGAGCCGATTCCTCCCGCCATCGCGCGGGGCATGGCAGGAGTGATCTTCGGTCGTTTGATGCGCATGAACGAGGGCCCGCCGCACCTGTGCCCCAGGATGGCTATCGAGCCTGCCTTGGCCTCTGTAGAGACAGAAAACATCGAAGACATCGTGTCACGCGTGGTCGATATCCTCGATAACCCGGTCGACAATGTAGATGAGCTGATGTTCACGTTGCCGGTTTCCGTCATTGCCACCTTAATAGGCCTTCCATCCAGCCGGCTGCAGGAAGTCGCGAAGCTGACACGGGATTTTGTTGCTTGCCTATCGCCGTTAAGCGACGAAATTCAGCTCGGTAAAGCCAATGCCGGGGCCACTCGGCTAAGCGAATTATTCACCGCGCTGCTAAGCAGCGACGATAAATGTAGCCGCTTCTTGAGCCATATCCGGAGCGGATGCGAGGCCACGGCCTGGGGAGATCATCCTGCGTTTATCGCTAATCTTATTGGTCTATTGTCACAGACCTGCGAAGCCACAGCAGGCTTGATCGGCAATACCCTCGTAGCGCTCCATCGCAACCCCGACCTGATTGAGGAGATGCAACTTACGCCGATGATGGTTGCAGACTTGGTGGCAGAGGTAGCGCGCTACGACTCACCAGTGCAAAACACCCGGCGATTCGTAGCAAAGCGATGCACTATCAGGGGCCGCGTACTGGAGGCGGGCGATACCGTTCTATTGCTGCTCGCTTCAGCCAACAGGGATGCCTGCGCGAACCCAGACCCCGATAGCTTCTTGCTCAATCGAACGCAACGACGAACCTTCAGCTTCGGCTCAGGAAGACATGAATGTCCAGGTCAGCAACTTGCATTGACTATCGCCTCCCAGACGATTTTGGTATGGCTACATCGCCAATCAACCCCGTTTGATCGTCCTTATCGGTGGCGCTATTTGCCGTCCCTTAATGGCCGCATCCCTAAGTTTTATCGTGATCAGGAAACTCAGCAATGATCGCAGTTATCTTTGAGGCATGGCCTCATGAGCAGCAATACCAGCGGTATCTTGATCTTGCTGCTGAACTGAAACCATTGCTGGCAGAGTTGGATGGCTTCATCTCGGTCGAGCGTTTCCAAAGCCTAAGTGAACCGGGAAAGGTTCTCTCACTGTCATTCTGGCGTGACGAGGAAGCTATCAAGCGGTGGCGCGGCCTTGAGCTGCATCGTGCTGCCCAATTAGCTGGCCGTAGGCAGGTTTTCGATGACTATCACCTGCGTATAGCCCAAGTAGTTCGAGATTATAGTCTTGAGGACCGCGTCCAAGCGCCGATCGATAGCAATAAGGAATGGCGTGTTGAACCCTTCTGCCTGGCTGAATACCCTAAGCCGCGCTGAAGAACGCCACCTTCTCGGTCAGGCGATCCGCCAAATGCGAGAGCTCCAGGCTCGCCGTCGCAACTTGGCATGACCCTGCGGCGGACTGCACCGTGGAGCCGTGAATACGGTTGATGTTTTGAGCCACTTCATCGGCAACCACGTTCTGTTGCTCCGAGGCGCTGGCGATCTGGGCGTTCATATGACTGATGGCGCCCACTTGCTCGCTGATCCTGCCCAATGCACTTTGCGCTTTGCGGGTGAGTGCCACCGTTTGGCTCGCCATCTCGCAACTGTCACGCATTGTTTGCGCGGCGGTTTCAGTGCCCAACTGCAGCGTACTGATCATCTCCCGAATTTCCTCGGTTGACTGCTGCGTACGGCTGGCCAGCGAACGCACTTCATCAGCGACAACCGCAAATCCGCGCCCATGTTCTCCAGCCCTCGCGGCCTCAATGGCTGCATTCAAGGCAAGCAAATTGGTTTGCGAGGCAATGGAGTTGATAACGTCGATCACTGACTCGATATTTTCACTGTGTTTGGAGACCTGATTCACGGTACTCGTGGTCTGCTCCAGACTAACCGCCAACTGTTCGATGGAGAGGGTCGTGCTTGCAACCAATTGATTGCCGCTTTCCACTTCAGTATCAGCAAGCCTGGAGGCATCGGCTGCCTGAGCGGCGTATCCTGACACCTCAGTAACCGTTGCAGCCATTTGCGTGATAGCTGCAGCCACTTGCTCGGCTTCGCGGATTTGGAGGCTGATCTGTTCATTATTTACCGATGAGGTGGCAGACAACTGCGTGGACGAGTGGTTGACCTCTCGTGCCGCACTGCGCACTTGCAGCATAGTCTCGGCCAGATGGCTAAGCGCGTCTTTCAAGACACCCATGACACTGTCAGGGTAGTTCGTTGAGATAGCCTGATTCAGCTCACCAGCGGCCAGCCGTTCTATGGCCAATGCGACCTCGGTGGGTTCGGCGCCTAACGTGGATTTAACGAATCGGATAATGACAACCGACAGCATGACGCTCAGCATCAGGGCGATACCGGTCGCGATCAACATCAGCGTACTGAACTGGCTTGCGGTCGCCTGCACCGCGCCAAGCTTCGCCTTGATTGACGCCTCTTCGTAGTCGATGAGCGCATTAACGCGCTTTAACCACTCACTGTAATCCAAAGAAGTTTGACGCATCAGCAGTGCCTGGGCTCCCGATACGTCGCCAGCCTGGCGCAGGGAAATGACCGCCTGGGTGGATTTCAGGGTTTGTTGCTCGATGTCCTTGATAGCACTCAGTAACCGGGCTTCCTCGCCCCTCACGTTTAAGCCTTTGAACAACTGATCCATAGGCGCCGCCGAGTCTGAGTAGGCCTTTTCCAGGGTCCTGATTTCCGTGAGGTGTTTTTCCAGATCAAGGTCGCTCTCTACCAGCACCGCGTCTCGGATCGCAATGGCGCGGTTATGGACACTGCCACGAAAATTGATGGCATAGCGCTGAACCTTCGCTGCGTTTTCGCTGACGTCGCTCAACGTGGAATCGATAAATGCAACGCGCTGAATCCCGACGGCGGTTATGACTATAAGAAGCGCAAGGATGGCTGCGAAGCTAAGCCCTATGCGTGTCGCCAGGGAGACCGGTTTTTTCATGGCTAGCTCGATATATGCCCTGTGTGGGCCTGGATTGGTGCGAATGATGCTATTAAGCCACCACGTTGGAGGTGAAGGTACGTCCAAGTCTGGTGCCCCATCCAGTTAGGAATAGGTACGGACTTGATAGCTAAATGCTATCAATTTGGGCGGGGCGTATTCTTGATCGATGGTCGTGGCAGGGACGGTGGTTACCGCTCTCACCGCCAGATCGAAGCCTCTTGGGCGGGGTGCCGGTCGCTACTCAGGCAAAAAAAATCCCCCTATCGAACGATAGGGGGATTTTTTACGCCGGCATTAATCAGTGCAGCTTGAGCCTCGGCTCGGTACCACGTCCGATCTTGCTGCCGAGCATCAGCATCGCTGTGCGGAAGAAGCCGTACAGCGCCATCTGGTGCATGCGGTACAGCGACACGTAGAACATCCGCGCCAGCCAGCCTTCCAGCATGACGCTGCCGGTCAGGTTGCCCATCAAGTTACCCACGGCGGAAAAGCGCGACAGCGAGATCAGCGAGCCGTAGTCAGTGTACTTGTACGACGGCAGATCCTTGCCTTCGATCCGCAGCTTCAAAGACTTGGCCAGCAACGAGGCCTGCTGGTGAGCCGCTTGGGCCCGTGGCGGCACATTGCGGTCAGTGCCCGGTTGCGGGCACGCGGCGCAGTCACCGAACGCGAAGATATTCTCGTCGCGGGTGGTTTGCAGCGTCGGCAGCACTTGCAGTTGGTTGATCCGGTTGGTTTCCAGGCCATCGATATCCTTGAGGAAACCGGGGGCGCGAATACCGGCGGCCCATACCTTCAGGCTGGCCGGAATCACCTGGCCGCTGCTGGTGATCAGGGCATCTGCCGTCACTTCGCTGACCGCCGAGTTGGTCAGCACGGTCACCCCGAGTTTCTCCAGGGTTTTATGCACAGGCGCGCTGATTCGCTCCGGCAGTGCGGGCAAGACTTTCGGTCCGGCTTCGATCAAGGTGATGTGCATGTTTTCCGGTTTGATGCGGTCCAGGCCGTAGGCCGCCAGCTCGTGGGCGGCATTGTGCAGCTCGGCGGCCAGTTCAACCCCGGTGGCACCGGCGCCGACGATGGCGACGCTGATTTTTTCTTCCACATCGGTCTGGCCTGCGTGGGCGCGCAAATAGTGGTTGAGCAACTGCTGATGGAAGCGCTCGGCCTGCTTACGGGTGTCGAGGAACAGGCAGTGTTGC
Organism: Pseudomonas sp. MWU13-2517; assembly: GCF_023242545.1. Taxonomy (NCBI): domain Bacteria; kingdom Pseudomonadati; phylum Pseudomonadota; class Gammaproteobacteria; order Pseudomonadales; family Pseudomonadaceae; genus Pseudomonas; species Pseudomonas sp. MWU13-2517. Next base: position 35,728 of record NZ_JALMFA010000010.1, read on the forward strand.
GCCGCGCCCTCGGTGCCGAAGTCATTGGTGGTACTGCCCACTGCGATCACCAGGGTGTCGTAGCTCAGCACGCGCGCAGGCACCAGCTCACGGCCTTCTTCATCGAGGGTGGCGGCCAGCTGAATCTTCTTCTGTTCACGATCGAGCCCGCTCATGCGCCCCAGTTGGAACTCGAAGTGGTTCCATTTGGCCTGGGCGACATAATTGAGTTCGTCTTCCGAAGAGTTCAGCGAGCCGGCAGCCACTTCGTGCAGCAGCGGTTTCCAGATATGGGTCAGGTTGGCATCGGCCAATGTGATGCTGGCGATGCCGCGCTTGCCCAGAGTCTTACCCAGGCGGGTAGCCAACTCCAGGCCGCCGGCGCCGCCGCCGACGATAATAATACGATGGGTCATGGGGATATCTCGCAAGGCTAAAAGAAATCGGAGCAGTCACCCCCGCGAGCGCCAGGCAGCTCATAGCGTGAGGTAACTCAAAAGGCGGCTCAGCAAACCGAGCCCGATCACCGCCACCAGCACCACACCAAGGAGCAGCCACGGCCGGAAAGGCTTGCGCTCGACTTGGTTCTGGGAGAGTTGCAGGTACTCTTCGACATGCTGTTGGTCATCGGGGTTCAGGCGGCTGGTCATAAAGGCCTCGTCAGGTAGACGTTGCAAAAGGGCGCCACGTTACAGTCAGGGGATTGGCGGCATCGCCACAAGCGTAGCCTGTGCCCGTGTCACAGGCTGATGCCCACGTCGAATACTATGCTGCGACCCAGGTTGTTACGCAAGAAATCCGGTGCGTCCGGATGGGCGAACAGCACCCGTGCGAAGGTCGGCCCCACCAACGACAGCGAACGCCAGCCCTGGCGCAGGTATTCGGTGGGCGGTGGGAAGTGGCTGTTGAGGTCCAGTACTTCACGTTTGAGGCTGGTGAACGCAATCAAGTCCAGCTCGCCGAGGTCCATGCCGCGTTCTTTGTAGTTATGGGCTTTCTTGCGCAAGGTGGGGGCCAGGCGCAGCAGAAACTCATGGGCGGGAATGCGTCGCGGCTTGGCCTCGCGCCGAACCAGCTGGCTCAGGGAAAACGCACTGCGCCGGCGCAGTAGCTCATCGCGCCATTCGTCGTTCAGGCGTCGGCCTTCGTCCAGAACAAAAAAGACCTCGAAACTGGCGTCGCGAAACAGCACGTCCGGCGGCTCTTGCCCGGCAGGGTGAAACTCTTCAGCCCGGTAGGGCACATTCAAGCCTTGCAGCAGGCGCTGGCAGACCCAACGCTCACGCTCCCATTTGCGGGCATTGGACAAGAATGCATTGGCTTGTTCGGCCGCTACGGTGAGCAGGCGCAAATAATCTGAATCATCCATGTCTGCAGCTTAGCGTTCAAATGATGACCACAGGAAGTCTTGCTTTAAAACAGCGGTGTAGACTGGTCACCCGACAGTGACCCCAGGGATGACATGCGTCATGAGGCTATTTGCAGCAGGAGTATCCCCGTGATCGGCGCAGCGGTCTTGGCGCCGGCAACCCTCGGCTTCGGCTGGCTGTTGTACGCGCCTTTGGTGCTGTGGGCGGTCCTGCGTTCGCCTTGGGTCGAGCTGTTCGCTGATCGCCGGCGCCAGCATTTACTGTTCGGTACGGTGTTTGCGCTGTTCATGCTGTGGCTGGTGCGTCGGGATTTCGACACGGGGGTTTCCTATCACTTTATCGGCATGACCGCCGTGACCCTGTTGCTCGACTGGCCCTTGGCAATCGTCGGTGGCCTTGCCGCGCAAATGGGCCTGGTATTGTTGGGGCGCCAGGATCTGGCCGCCGTTGGCATCAATGGCATGTTGTTGATCGTACTGCCGGTGCTGGTCACCGAGGGCTGCGCGCTGCTGGTGGAGCGAGCACAGCCGCGTAACCCTTTTGTGTATATCTTTTGCTCGGGCTTTTTCGCCGCAGCGCTATCGGCGTTGCTCTGCCTGTTGGCCGCGTTGGGCCTGTTGTGGTTCGACGGCCGTTTTGCGATGCCGGAATGGCTGGAGGACTTCGTCGGTTACTTATGGCTGATCATCTTCCCCGAAGCATTTATCAACGGCATGGTGATCAGTGCCCTGGTGGTGTTCAGCCCTGAATGGCTGGAGACTTTCAACCGCACCCGCTACCTCTCGGCACCTTGGAAGGACGACGATCCGCAGCGTTGACCCAGATCAAATCGCGGGCAATCCGGCGGGCCCATGCTCTGCCCAATTTTCCAGGAGTACGGATCATGAGTGTGTATGAGTGGGCACGGCAGGAGTTGCGCAGAAGCCAGGACGCGGCACAGGAAATCGGTTTTGACCCGGGATTGACCCTGCGCGCCATGCTCAGTGCGGTGGTGCAACAGAGCAAGGGCGTGCGCACTTTCGAAGACCTGGCCGACGAGCTGCAATATCTTGCAGAGAACCTCGACGACCAGCAGGAATACGCTTTTATGCGGCCTTAGTGGCGCGGCTGCAGGTCTTCGGAGAACAGTTCGTCTTCGGCATCCGGGGCCACGGGAATCTTGTGTTCTTCGGCCGCCCAGGCACCCAGGTCGATGAGCTTGCAGCGGTCCGAGCAGAACGGTCGGTTGGGGTTGGTCGTCTTCCATTCCACGGGTGCACCGCAGGTTGGGCATTCGACGGTCAAGGGTTGGCTCATGATCGGCCTCCACGCAAAGTAAGGTAAAAGTGGTGCAATCGCTCGACCTCGCTGTGCAGCCAGGCGAGGTCCTGGTCATTGACCAGCACGTCATCGGCATGGTTCAGGCGGTCTTCACGGCTGGACTGGGCCTTGAGAATCGCCTGCACCTGCTGTTCGCTGATGCCGTCGCGCTGCAGGGTACGCTGAATCTGCAGCGATTGCGGCACGTCGATCACCAGAATGCGCTGGGTCATGCTGTACTGGCCGGACTCGATCAGCAGCGGTGACACCAGGATCGCATAGGGCGATTGCGCACGCGCCAGGTGGCTGCGAATCTCCTCGCCAATCAGTGGGTGCAGCAAAGCTTCCAGCCAGAGGCGCTCTTCAGGAACTTCAAAGATCAGTTTACGCAACGCGGCGCGATCCAATTGGCCGTCGGGCAGCAACACGCCGGTACCGAAGTGTTCGGTGATGCGCGCCAGTGCCGGCCGGCCGGGCTCGACGACCCAGCGGGCGGCATGGTCGGCGTCTACCAGGTCGATACCGAGGTCGATAAAGTGCTGGGCAGCGGCGCTTTTGCCACTGCCTATGCCGCCGGTGAGGCCAAGAATCCAGGGTGTTTCGACAGAAGTGGTCATCTGAAACCGACAGACTGCAAATAGAAGTCTGTTATTTGACCACCCCAAAGCAATGCAATCCAGCCGGCAATCGCCAGGCAAGGACCAAACGGCATCGGCGTCGATACCCGGGACTTGCGCAAATGCATCAGCATCAGCCCGGCAAAAACCCCCAGCAGCGACGCCATCAGCAGCGTCATCGGCAGAATCTGCCAACCCCCCCAGGCGCCGAGCATGGCCAGTAATTTGAAATCGCCATAGCCCATGCCGTCCTTGCCGGTGATCAGCTTGAACAGCCAGAACACCGTCCACAGGCTCATATAGCCCATGACCGCTCCCCACAGCGCATCGGGCAGTGTCGCCAGCAAGGCGGTACTGTTGAGGATCAGGCCTAGCCATAACAGTGGCAGCACGAGCACGTCCGGCAATAGTTGATGATCCGCATCGATCAGGCTCATGGCCAGTAAGCCCCAACTCAGCACCATCGCTGCACCGGCCTGCCAGCCGAAACCAAAGTGCCACGCAGTGGCGGCCGAAATGAGGGCGCAGGCCAGCTCGGTAAACGGGTAGCGGGCGCTGATGGGCTCGCGGCAATGGGCGCAACGCCCCCTGAGCATCAAGTAGCTGAGCAGCGGGATATTTTCCCAGGGACGAATCGGCTGATTGCAGTGCGGGCAGCAGGAGTTGGGGCGCATCAGGTTGTAGGCAGGCCCGACAGGCGCAGCTGGCAGCCCGAGGACTTCATTGGCCTGGGCACGCCATTCCCGTTCGAGCATTTTCGGCAGGCGCCACACCAACACATTGAGGAAGCTGCCGACGATCAGGCCCAGCATCAGCGCGGTTGCAACGAAGGCCCATGGGCGTTCAGCGAGCAGCATGCTCAAAATGCACTCCCCAATTGGAAGACCGGCAGATACATGGCGATGACGAGCGCACCGACAATACCGCCCAGCACCACCATGATCAGCGGCTCCATCAGGCTGGTGAGGTTATCGACCAAGTGGTCCACATCGGCCTCGTAATGGCTCGCGACTTTTTCCAGCATGCCGTCCAGCGTGCCGGACTCTTCACCGATGGCCGTCATCTGGATCGCCATGCCTGGAAACAAACCGCTGGCGGCCATGGAGTGGTTCAGTTGCATGCCTGTGGCTACATCGTGGCGCATACGTTCGATCGCCTCTTTGAAGGGGCCGATGCCGACGGCGCCGGCTGCCGAGCTCAATGCCTGCACCAGAGGCACGCCTGCTGCAAACGTAGTGGAGAGGGTGCGAGCATAGCGGGCGATGGCGGACTTCTTCAGCAGTGTGCCTGCCAGGGGCAGTTTCAACAAACCCGCTTCCAGCTTGTGACGAAAGCCAGGGGAGGCCCGGTAGGCCAGGCGTAGCCCGGCAATCGTCGCGCCCAGGCCCAGTGCCACTAACCACCAGGCGCGCTGCAGGAACTCGGACAGGGCAATGACCCACAGGGTAAAGCCGGGCAATGGGCTGTCGACGCCCGCGAACAGGTTCTGGAACTGCGGCACCACATGAATCAGCAGCAGTGTACTGACCAGGCTGGCAACCACCAGTATCGCGATAGGGTAGGTCATGGCTTTCTTGATCCTGGCCTTGAGCCGTTCGCTTTTTTCAAGATGGATTGCCACTCGCTCCAGCAGGGTTTCCAGGGCGCCGGCCTGTTCGCCGGCGGCAACCAGGTTGCAATACAACTCATCGAAACAGCGCGGGTGCTTGCGCAGCGCGGCAGCCAGATTGCTGCCGGCGGCGATCTCGTGTTTCAGCCCCTCGACCAATTCGCGCAGTTGTCGGTTTTCGACACCTTCCCGGATGACGTCGAATGCTTGCAGCAAGGGGATGCCAGCCTTGAGCAGCGTCGCCAGTTGACGAGTGAACAGCGCAATATCGGTGGGTTTTATGGCAGGAGCGAGCATTGGCAAGCCTTGGGCTTGCTTGCGCACATGATCGAGGCAGATCCCTTGTTGGCGCAGTTGGGCCTTGACCTGCGCAAGGTCATGGCCGACTGTTTTTCCGGTCACCCTGCGCCCTTTGCGGTTGATGCCTTCCCAGGCGTAGATCGTCGAAGCGTCGTTCATGTCACGGTTCCGCACACAGGTAGTGGAAGCTTTATAGCTTAGTCAGGTGACGGATTCGGGCATGAAGCAGGTGAGCGATAAAATGTCAGAATGTGCGTCTTGGGCGCGATTGGCCGCTTACGGATGAGTACACTGGCGCCGCTGCAAAATGCAGGGCGCAGGAAGCGCCTTGTCTTGGGTTCTATCTCTGGAGAGTGAATGTGATGCGTCAGAAAGGCTTTACCTTGATCGAGTTGCTGATCGTCGTGGCGATCATCGGCATTTTGGCAACCATCGGTCTGCCCATGTATACAAAGCACCAGGCCAAGGCCAAGTTCACGGCAGGCCTGGCTGAAATCAGTGCATTGAAGGCTGGCTTCGAGGACACCCTCAACCAAGGCACCGTGCCGACGCTGGCGTTGATCGGTGGTACCAGTCCTACCGCCAACTGCAAGATCGACGTGGCTGGCGATGTAGCCACCGGTGCCGGTTCCATCCGTTGTGAAATCCTCGATGCACCTGCGCCCGTGCTGGGCAAGAGCATCACTTTGACGCGCAGTGCCACCACGGGCTGGAAGTGTGCCACTACGGCTGACGCGCAATACATCGCCAAGGGCTGCGGCGCCGACGGCGCGTAACGGTTGCCGGGCGGTAGGCGAGTGAGTTGCCGCATGCCCGATGCGGTGCTAGCTTTAGTCCACCGCCCGTGTAGCTCAGCCGGTAGAGCAGCGCACTCGTAACGCGAAGGTCGCAGGTTCGATTCCTGTCTCGGGCAAAAAGGCAACACTGTTTCAAAGGCAACGTTTTCAGATGATCCCAGAATGGTTCTGAAGGCCAGACGAGTCGGCATTCCTGCCGACTCATCAGTATCTGCGCGACCTTGATGACCCAGATGCATCCCCATTCCTCGATCTAAGAGAACAACATGACCACGACTGAGATGACCCAGGAAGTTCGGCACCAGGCAGCCCTCGAAAAATACCTCGAGGAGTCACCGCAGCTTAAAGAAGAGATCAAGGATTTGAGTGCTGATGACCAGCGCGACCAGATCCAATGGGCATTCGAGGACGAGGCTGAAAGCCAGGGCTATCAGCCCTGGGAACTGACCCTCAAGTACACCTCTACACCGGAAGAATTCGAAGCCGCACGGCTGGCCTTGCACAAAGAGGCGGCCGAGGTGCTGGGTGTCGAATGGGAAGAGTATTGCGAGATGAATAATCTCGTCGTCTGACAGTGGAGTGAGCGGGCTCGCCCCCCGCTCACTGCTGCATTTGAGTCAGATGCTGAGGCGCATCGACAAATCCATCGCCTTCACATCCTTGGTCATCGCGCCGATGGAGATGTAGTCCACTCCGGTTTCAGCGACAGGCAGCAGGGTGCTTTCATTGATCCCGCCGCTGGCCTCCAGCTTGGCCTTGCCGGCGTTCAGTCGAACGGCTTCGCGCATGTCATCCAGGCTCAATTCGTCGAGCATGATGATATCGGCATTCGCCGCCAGTGCTTCGCGCAGTTCTTCCAGGCTTTCCACTTCGATTTCCACCGGCTTGCCTGGGGCGATCTTGTGAGCGGCCGTAATCGCCTGGGCAATGCCGCCACAGGCAGCGATATGGTTTTCCTTGATCAGGAACGCGTCATACAGACCAATACGGTGGTTGTGGCAGCCGCCACAGGTCACAGCGTATTTCTGCGCCAGGCGCAGGCCCGGCAAGGTTTTGCGGGTGTCGAGCAACTTGACCTGGGTGCTGGCGACGAAATCCGCCAGGTACTGAGCCCGCGTGGCCACGCCAGACAGCATTTGCAGAAAGTTCAGCGCGCAGCGCTCACCGCTGAGCAGCGAGCGCGCCGGGCCTTCGAGATGAAACAACGCTTGGTTGGGGCTGACGCGATCACCATCGGCGACCTGCCAATGCACCGCGACGCGCGGGTCGAGCTGGCGGAACACCGCGTCTACCCAGGCGGTACCGGCGATAACCGCCGCATCACGAGTAATGATCGTGGCTTTGGCCAGCCGTTCGGCCGGGATCAACTGCGCGGTGATATCGCCGCTGCCGATATCTTCCAGCAGTGCGCGGCGCACATTGGCTTCGATTTCGGCGGTGAGGTCGGCAAGACGGAGATTCGGCATAACGGGCTCCACAAACAAAGTGCATGGATTATAGGGGCAGCGGGCGTCTGAACCCAGACTCGCTACTCATTTGCCATGCAATGGCAGAGTTTGCTGGCGCAACTGCCCTCATTTGCAAGATAATCCAGCGCCTTGCAATTGGCGTCATAGCTTTGACGTATTGGTGATACCCGGGGTATTTGCAGCGCCCGTCCAGGCCTGCCCTCGATATTTCTCCATTTAAACACCGCCGTTTCAGGAGGCCAGGATGCACAATGACGGAAAGGTGGTGCCCATCAACAAGGCACAGGCCACGCCATCGCCGCTCGCGCGCCTGCCGGTGGTGTTACTGCAGGTGCGTGACAAAGCTGCGCAACAGTTGCAACAAGGGTTGCAGGAACTGTTCGATAACGCAGACGACACCCTGTTCGAGATGGCCGACAAGGCCCGCAATAACGTCGACCATCACATTTTCTTTGAGGCTATGCGTGACCTGCGCCTCAAGCGCAAGAGTTTCGAGCGCGTCTTCATGGAGCAGCTTTTTGCAGCCTTCGCCAATCTGGGACAGGTTGGGCGCAGTGACGTGCACCTGGTGCCGAGGGTGTCATACGAAGCCGGCGCCGGTAAGTCCAGTGATGAGCGGGAAAAAGCCGTGGCGCTGGAGGCCATGTTGGGGCGCGTGCGCCACCGTGACGGCCTGGCGCTGGGGCAACTGACGGCCCGTTTGAGTGCTTTGCTGGGGCAGCCGCTGGATGAGCGTGAAAACCCGTTAGGCCCGGCATTGTTGTGCGAATTCTTTTTGCGGGCGGGGCGCAGCCTGGGGGTGGAGATCCGCGTCAAGCTGATCATCCTCAAACTCTTTGAAAAGTATGTGCTCAGTGACGCTGACCTGTTGTACGGCGAAGCTAATCAACTGTTGGTCGCCACCGGCGTATTGCCGGAGCTCAAGGCTATACCCTCGCGCCGCTCCGGCGGGCGGGCGTCCCGTGACCATCAGCGCGAGGAACGCTCGCTGGCCGCCGAGCCGGTGTTCGATGACAGTGGTCAGGAAGCCTTTGCCGCTTTGCAGACGCTGCTGGCGGCCGTGCGTGGCAGTGTCGCTCCTACCCTTGAAGCCAGCGCCGAACCGCAACCGATTGCCTCCCGCGACCTGCTGCGTCTGCTTTCTCACCTGCAGCAATACGTACCGGAACCTGAGGCCGAAGACGATTTTGACCTGCGTAACCAGCTTGAGCAGCTGTTGACCCGGGTCAGCGTCAAGAGCGGCAAATCCCGCGTGGTGGAGGATGCCGACGAGGACGTGATCAACCTGGTCGCGCTGCTGTTCGAATACATCCTCAATGACCGCATCGTACCTGATGCCTTCAAGGCGCTGATCGGTCGTTTGCAGATCCCGATGCTGAAAGTGGCGGTGCTGGACAAGAGCTTTTTCAGCCGTACCAGCCATCCGGCACGACGCTTGCTCAATGAAATAGCCGCCGCCGCCATGAGCTGGAGCCCTCGGGATGACTATCAGCGTGACAGCCTGTACCTGCACATCGAGCAGGTGGTGCAGCGGTTGCTGAATGATTTCGTTGACGACATGACGATTTTTTCCGAGTTGCTGGCGCAGTTCACTGCGTTTATCACGGATGAGCGTCGCCGCAGCGAGCTGCTCGAACAACATACCTACGTGGCCGAAGAAGGGCGTTTGCGCGCCGAAGCCGCTCGCCAGCGTGTGGCCGAGGTGCTCAACCGACGGTTGCTGGGCAAGGTGTTGCCCCAGGCGGTGGTGCAATTTATCCAACAGGCTTGGAGCCAGGTACTGCTGCTGGCCAATCTCAAGCACGGGGAGCAGTCGGTCCAATGGCAGGCGGGGCTGCGCACCATGGACGAACTGATCTGCAGCGTGGGCCTGCAGAAAGACACCGAGGCCGGTCGTCACCTGCTGGAGCAGTTGCCCGGGCTGCTCAAGGCACTGCGCGACGGCCTGACCAGTGCCGCGTTCGATCCCTTCAGCACCCGTGAATTCTTTGATCGGTTGCAAGCCATGCATGTGCAGTCATTCGGTGGCGAAGGCTTCGAGACACTGATTGAAGTACGCGAGCCCTTCGTGTTCGGTTCCGCAGCGTCTGATCCGGTCGTGAGCCTGCCCAATGATGACCCGGACCTGCTCAAGGTCTATCAGTTGCGGATGGGTAGCTGGTTCGAATTCCAGACCGACAAAACCACTACCCTACGCTGTAAGCTCACGGCGATCATGGCGCCGACCAATAGCTACATTTTTGTCAATCGCTCCGGGCTCAAGGTCCTGGAGAAGAGTGCAGCGCAATTGGCCATGGCCTTCAAGCAGGGTGTGCTGCGCACGTTGGACGACGGCTTGCTGTTTGATCGGGCGTTGGCATCAGTGATCGGCAACCTGCGTCAACTCAATCGCGGCAAGTGATCGCAACGGCAGGGCTGAACGCGGCATACTGGTAACACCTCGTCTCATTTAAGGAGCCAGTATGCAGTTGGACCCCGCCAGCGGTTGGTGCCAGGGCATCCTTCATTGCCCTTCACCCAACTTCAACGAGCGCCCTGCTGGTGAAATCTCGCTGTTGGTGGTGCATAACATCAGCTTGCCACCGGCGCAGTTCGCCACAGGCAAGGTGCAAGCGTTTTTCCAGAACCGCCTGGATGTCACGGAGCATCCCTATTTTGAAGGGATTGCCGCCCTACGAGTGTCTGCGCATTTTCTGATTGAGCGTGACGGCACGGTGACGCAATTTGTCTCGTGCCGTGATCGGGCGTGGCATGCCGGGGTTTCCAGCTTCGAGGGGCGTGAGGTCTGCAATGACTTTTCCCTGGGGATCGAATTGGAGGGAACGGACGAGCTGCCATTCACCGATGCCCAGTATGCTTCGCTGATCGAGCTGACACGCCAGTTATTGGCGGCTTACCCCGACATAACGCAGCAGCGTATTTGTGGTCATAGCGATATCGCACCGGGCCGCAAGACCGACCCCGGCCCGGCTTTTGATTGGACGCGCTTTCGCAGCGCCCTGCAGGATGGAGGACACGCACGATGAGTTTCCTGGTGTTGGTGCTGGCGGTGTGGATCGAGAAGTTCTCGGCCCTGCGCCAGCGGTTGCAACGTGATGGCGGCTGGTTGCGTGAGCTGGCCAAGTTGGAGTCGAGCCCACGCATGGGCAAGCGACCCTGGCTGATTCTGCTGTTGCTGGTGCTGCTGCCAGTGCTGTTGCTGGCGTTGTTGCTGCTGGTGCTGGAACCGGTCGCTTACGGCTTGTTGGCATTGCCGGTGCACTTGCTGGTGGTGATCTACAGCCTGGGGCGTGGCGATCTGCTGGCGCAGCTTGGTCCTTTTCGCGACGCCTGGCGCCGCGGTGACCTGCAGGCCGCCGAGCACGTGGCCGAGCGTGACCTGAAGATCGGCGCGGACAGTGGCGAGCAGTTGCTGGAACGGGTTCAAGGGCACTTGCTCTGGCAGGCTTATCAGAGTTTTTTTGCGGTGATTTTCTGGTATTTCCTGTTGGGCCCGGTGGCGGCGCTGGCCTATCGCTTGCTGGCGCTGGCAAACGAAAACAGCCAGAACCCGTTGGTGGCCGAGCGCGCCGGGCAATTGCGGCATGCGTTTGACTGGGTACCGGTGCGCCTGCTGGCGGCCAGTTTTGCCCTGGTCGGCAACTTCGTCGCGGTCAGCCGGGTGATGCTCCACGAGTTGTTGAGTTGGGATATCAGCGCTGCGCAGCTGCTGGAAAAAGTCGGCCTGGTGGCCGCGGAAATCCCTGCGCCCGTGGTAGGCGCCGACGGTCTCAGCAGCCTGGACAGCCTGTGGGAACTGCTGTTGCGCGCCGCCGTGTTGTGGTACGCCGGGTTTGCCATCTGGACCGTGTTGCCTTAGCGCCCCTGCGAACCGACCGTGGTCGACGCAGGTGATCGAGCTGAAGCAATTGATCGGTGCGTTTCGCGTGTAGGACGTTTGTGTGGGAACAAGCTTTTTGCGGCGTGGTGCTTGTCTGGTTTTTCCTGTTGGCCTTCATTGTGATGTGAAACGGTGAGAATTTGTATCACCTAGTAACGATCTCGTGGAGGCACTGCCATGAACGCTGTCATCGGCATCAAAGGGCATTGTGCACAGTGTGATATGACGTTCGAGCTCAAGCCTTGGCAGTTGAATGCCATTGCCATCGATGAGCCCTTTGGCTGCAGGTATTGTCACTCGTGCCTGCAGCTGTGTTGCCATAAGCAGTTACGTCAATTCCGAGCAGTGGACCATTGGGCGCTGGTTCGTCCCGCCATGGTCATTCTGACGTGTACGACCTTGCTGATGGCGCTGGTGGCGGAGTGGGTGGGGCTGCTCAGTGTGATCGGGCAGTTCAATATCTCACTGGTGACGGTGTTGGTGCACTGCCTGATCGTGCGTTACGCCCGCCACCGGCAGAAGATGACCTTGAATCTACAGGCCGTCAGTTCGCGGCCAATTGAACAGCTCACAGGCGTTGCGGGTGCTCGCCTCGGCCAGGTTTGACGCTTCGATGCCCATGCGTTCAGCCAGGGCGACGCAGATGTCCGGCAAGTGTTGCGGGCTGTTGCGCTGGCCTGTGTACATGGCCGGGGCCATATCCGGCGAGTCGGTTTCGAGCACCACCGCCTCAAGAGGCAGTTGAGCGAGCACCTTGTGCATGCGCAGTGCCTGGGGCCAGGTGGCTGCGCCGCCCAGTCCCAGTTTGAAACCGAGTTTGATGTACTCGCGGGCCTCTTCAACGCTGCCGGCGAACGCATGGATGATGCCGCCTCGTGGCAGGCGAAGGCGCTTGAGCGTGGCGATCACCGCCGCGTGGCTGCGACGTACGTGCAGCAAGGCCGGAAGCTGGAAGTCCAGCGCCAGTTTCAGTTGGGCTTCGAACAGGCTTTGCTGACGTTCGCGATCCAGCTGTTCAAGGAAGTAATCCAGGCCGATCTCGCCGACGGCGCACAGCTGCCGGTGGCCGTGCAGGCGGGCCAGCCAGTCGCCCAGCTCCGTCAGATCGGCGGGGCGGTGTTCATCGAGATACACCGGATGCAGGCCGAAGGCGGCGAATAAGCCCTCATCCGTTTGCACCAGATCCCACAACCGTTGCCAATTCTGCTGATACACGCCCAACACCACCATGCGCTGCACGCCGAGATGGCGGCTGTGGGTGAGGACTTCCCGCCGGTCATCATCGAAATCCGGGAAGTCCAGGTGGGTGTGGGTGTCGATCAGCTTCACGCTCAAGCCTCGTGAATGCGCTGCTTGAAGGTACGCCCGATGGCGTGCACGCCAGGCTGGTACTGCTCTTCTTCAATCGCCGCCAGTGCCAGGCGCAGGGCGGTATCGGCGATCAATTGATGTTGTTGAGCCATGGCATTGACCGGCAATGGCAGGAAGTCCAACAACTGGGTGTCACCGAAGGTGCCCAGGCGCAATGGCCGGGACCGAAGCGGGAAGTCATGCAGCGCGTCGAACACACCTTGCAGCAGCACGTAGGAAGTAGTCACCAGCGCGTCAGGCAAATGGCCCAAGCGCTGCAGTAGTTGTTCCATCAACTGGCGACCACAATCGCGACTGAAGGACTCGCCGTGTTCGACGATCACGTCACCGGCAAAACCTTCGAGTGCTTCACCAAAGCCCGCGGCGCGTTCCTGGCTGATGCCTAACTCCGGGCGGGCACCGATCAGCGCGATCTGCTTGGGCAACGGCAGCAACAGGCTGCTGGTCAACTGCTGGCAGGCCTTGCGGTCGTCGCTGACCACCGAACAGAACTGCGCAGGCTCCATCACCCGGTCGATGGCGATCACCGGCAAGCCCTTGGCTTGCAGCTCGCGGTAACTGTCGTCGCCGGCCGGCAGGCAACTGGCTACAAACAACGCATCGCAGCGCCGCGCGCGGAACAGTTGCAGCAATTGGCGTTCGCTGTCGGCCTCGTCGTCGGAACTGGCGATCAGTAACTGATACCCCCGTGCCCGCGCGCCTTGCTCCAGTAGCTTGGCGATGCGTGCGTAGCTGGGGTTTTCCAGGTCCGGCAGGATGAAGCCCAAGGTGCGCGTATGCCGGCTGCGCAGCCCGGCGGCCTGGGGGTTGGGAGTAAAACCATGGGCTTCAACCACGGCACGCACCCGCTCGACGGTGGCGTTGCTGATGCGCTGCTGTTCGGCCTTGCCATTGATGACATAGCTGGCGGTGGTTACGGACACACCGGCCAGGCGTGCAATATCACTGAGTTTCAAACCGGGATTTCCTTGTTTTTTGGAGCTCGCCCCGACATTTTGTCCAATCGTAACCGATTCCAGCGCACGACCCATGCCTGAGCTCAAGCGCCGAGTGGTCCTTCAAGCTTGCGCAATTACCGCGTAACCTGCCATAAATTCTAGATTAAACGTTTCAGCTGGCGTATTTTTACGACGTTCGTGACTAAGTGGCTACTGCCAATTGACCACTCAGTCAGTTATTTTTGAACACCCTTGCGCTGATTTATTCAAAACAATACCTAGTGCACCCCTTGCACTAACTAGGAGAACGGCATGCTGGAGCTCACTGTAGAGCAGATATCCATGGGCCAGGTGGCTGTGGATAAATCTGCCGCCTTGCATTTGCTTGCTGAAAAATTGGTGGCCGATGGCCTGGTCGCCGAGGGCTACCTCAGTGGCTTGCAAGCCCGTGAAGCCCAAGGCTCGACGTTTCTTGGCCAAGGCATCGCCATTCCCCACGGTACTCCCGAAACCCGCGACCAGGTGTTTTCCACCGGCGTGCGCCTGTTGCAGTTCCCCGAAGGGGTGGACTGGGGCGACGGCCAGATCGTTTACCTGGCGATCGGCATCGCGGCCAAATCCGATGAACACCTGCGCTTGCTGCAACTGCTGACCCGTGCCCTCGGCGAGACCGACCTGGGCCAGGCGCTGCGTCGCGCCGGTTCCGCCGACGCCTTGTTGAAGTTGCTGCAAGGCGCGCCGCAGGAACTGGCACTGGATGCACAGATGATCAGCCTGGGCGTGTCCGCCGATGATTTTGAAGAGTTGGTTTGGCGGGGCGCCCGCCTGTTGCGCCAGGCCGATTGTGTGAGCAATGGTTTCGCCGCGGTATTGCAGCAAGTCGACGCGCTGCCCCTGGGCGATGGCCTCTGGTGGTTGCACAGCGAGCAGACGGTCAAGCGCCCGGGCCTGGCGTTTGTCACCCCGGACAAACCCATGCGCTACCTTGGGCAGCCGCTTAACGGTCTGTTCTGCCTGGCGAGCCTGGGCGAAGCGCACCAGACGTTGCTGGAGCGCCTGTGTGCGTTGTTGATTGAAGGTCGTGGCCATGAGTTGGGCCGCGCCACCAGCAGCCGTGCAGTGCTCGAAGTCCTCGGCGGCGAACTGCCTGCCGACTGGCCCAGCGCGCGTATTACCCTGGCCAATGCCCACGGCCTGCATGCGCGTCCGGCCAAGATCCTCGCGCAATTGGCGAAAAGCTTCGACGGCGATATCCGCGTACGCATCATCGATGGCCCTGTGGGCGCCGTGTCGGTGAAAAGCCTGAGCAAGTTGTTGAGCCTGGGCGCCCGCCGTGGCCAGGTACTGGAGTTTGTCGCCGAACCGACGATTGCCGGTGATGCATTGCCTGCCTTGCTGGCGGCGGTAGAAGAAGGCCTTGGCGAAGAGGTCGAGCCACTGCCGACGGTAAGCGCCCAGCCGGCAATACTCGACAGTGAACCAGTGCTCAATGCGCCCCTGTCCGGCAGTCAGATCCAGGCCATTGCTGCCGCCCCCGGCATCGCCATCGGCCCGGCCCATATCCAGATCCAGCAAGTGTTCGATTACCCATTGCGCGGCGAATCTTCTGCGATTGAACGCCAGCGCCTGCAACTGGCCCTGGCCGACGTACGCCACGATATCCAGGGGTTGATTGAACGCAGCCAGGCCAAGGCCATCCGCGAAATTTTCATCACCCATCAGGAAATGCTCGACGACCCGGAATTGACCGACGAAGTCGACACCCGCCTCAAGCAGGGCGAGAGCGCGCAAGCGGCGTGGATGAGCGTGATTGAAGCGGCCGCCAAGCAGCAGGAGTCGTTGCAGGACGCCTTGCTGGCGGAGCGCGCCGCCGACCTGCGGGATATCGGCCGCCGTGTGCTGGCGCAGTTATGTGGCGTGGAAACCGCACAGGAGCCGAACGAGCCGTACATTCTGGTGATGGACGAAGTGGGGCCTTCGGATGTGGCGCGCCTCGATCCATCGCGCGTCGCCGGTATCCTGACCGCCCGTGGTGGTGCTACGGCCCACAGCGCCATTGTCGCGCGAGCGCTGGGCATCCCCGCGCTGGTGGGGGCCGGTCCGGCAGTATTGCTGCTGGCGTCCGGCACGCCGTTGTTGCTTGACGGCCAGCGTGGCCGCCTGCATATCGACCCCGACGCCAGCACCCTGCAACGTGCTGTCGTCGAGCGCGACACCCGCGAACAGCGTCTGCAAGCTGCCTCGGCCCAGCGCCATCAACCGGCGCTGACCCGCGACGGCCATGGGGTTGAAGTGTTCGCCAATATCGGCGAAAGCGCCGGGGTGGCTAGTGCGGTGGAGCAGGGTGCCGAAGGCATTGGCCTGCTGCGCACCGAGCTGATTTTCATGGCTCACCCGCAGGCGCCGGATGAAGCCACCCAGGAAGCTGAATATCGCCGCGTGCTCGATGGCCTCGAGGGTCGCCCGCTGGTGGTGCGCACCCTCGATGTAGGGGGCGATAAACCGCTGCCCTATTGGCCGATTGCCGAGGAAGAAAACCCCTTCCTGGGTGTGCGCGGTATTCGCCTGACCTTGCAGCGGCCGCAGATCATGGAAGCCCAGTTGCGTGCGTTGCTGCGCTCGGCGGACAACCGCCCGTTGCGCATCATGTTCCCCATGGTCGGCAGCGTGGACGAGTGGCGTGCAGCGCGAGATATGACCGAGCGCCTGCGCCTGGAAATCCCGGTGGCGGATTTGCAGTTGGGCATCATGATCGAAGTGCCGTCCGCCGCGTTGCTGGCACCGGTGCTGGCCAAGGAGGTGGATTTCTTCAGTGTCGGCACCAACGACCTGACCCAGTACACCCTGGCCATCGACCGTGGCCACCCGACGCTGTCGGCCCAGGCTGATGGCTTGCATCCGGCCGTATTGCAACTGATCGACATCACCGTGCGTGCCGCGCATGCCCAGGGCAAATGGGTCGGCGTGTGCGGTGAGTTGGCGGCGGACCCGCTGGCGGTGCCGGTGCTGATCGGTTTGGGTGTGGATGAATTGAGCGTATCGGCCCGCAGCATTCCTGAAGTGAAGGCGCGGGTGCGGGAGTTCAGTCTGAGCGAGGCCCAGGGCCTGGCGCAAAAAGCACTCGCGCTGGGTTCGCCCGCCGAGGTGCGTGCCCTAGTGGAGGCCGTGTAAATGGCAAAGATTCTGACCCTGACGCTGAACCCGGCGTTGGACCTTACGGTGCGCCTGGCGCGTCTGGAGCAGGGTGCCGTCAACCGCAGCGAGCCGTTGCTCACCCATGCTGCCGGCAAGGGGGTGAATGTCGCCCAGGTCCTGGCCGATCTGGGCCATCAGGTCACCGTCGGTGGCTTTCTCGGCGAGGACAACCCCCAGGCTTTCGAAGCGCTGATTGCGCGGCGCGGTTTTGCCGATGCGTTTATCCGCGTGCCGGGCGAAACCCGCAGCAACATCAAGATTGCCGAACAGGACGGCCGCGTCACTGATATCAACGCACCGGGGCCGCAGGTCAGCGAGCAGGCGCAGTTGGCGTTGCTTAATCAGCTTGCGTTGATTGCGCCCGGCCATGATGCCGTGGTCGTTGCCGGCAGTTTGCCGCGTGGCGTCAGTGCGCAGTGGTTCCAAGGCGTGCTGGCAACCCTGAAGGACCTCGGCTTGAAAGTCGCCCTGGACACCAGCGGCGAAGCCCTGCGCGCCGGTTTGCAGGCAGGCCCCTGGCTGGTCAAACCCAACACTGAAGAGCTCGCCGAAGCCCTGGATAACGCAGCCGACGCCGTCAGCCGCCTGCATCGGCAAGGCGTGGAACATGTGGTGGTGTCCGATGGCGCTGCCGGCGTGAACTGGTATCGCCCGGGCGTGGCATTGCACGCCACGCCGCCCAAGGTCAGCGTTGCCAGTACCGTCGGTGCTGGCGACTCGCTGCTGGCCGGCATGCTGCACGGTTTGCTCAGCGGCGAGGCCCCCGAGCAGACCCTGCGCCGCGCCACCGCGATTGCCGCCATGGCGGTGACGCAGATCGGTTTCGGCATCAGCGATGACGCGCTGTTGGCGCGTATGGAAAGCGGCGTCGACGTGCGCGCGCTGACAGAACAATAAGAGGGTTTGTGATGAAGTTAGCCATTGTTACCGCCTGCCCGAACGGCATGGTCACCAGTGTGCTGTGCGCTCGCTTGTTGGACGCCGCCGCGCAGCGCCAGGGTTGGAGCACCAGCGTCGAGGTGGTGGACGTTGCACGCCCGGAGCGGCAGTTGTCCCAGGCCACCATCGATGCCGCCGAGTGGGTGCTGCTGGTCAGCAGCACGCCGGTGGACATGCAGCGGTTTGTCGGCAAGCGCGTGTTCCAAAGCACACCTGCCCAAGCGCTGGCGGATGTTGAAGCGGTATTGCGCCTGGGTGCCGAAGAGGCCCAAGTGTATGTCGCAGCGCAGCAGGCGCCTGAAAACACACCGCGTATCGTCGCGATTACCGCGTGCCCCACGGGCGTCGCCCACACCTTCATGGCCGCCGAGGCCTTGCAGCAGACAGCCAAGCGCTTGGGGTATGAGTTGCAGGTCGAGACCCAGGGTTCGGTGGGCGCTCGCACGCCCTTGAGCCCGGAAGCTATCGCCAATGCCGACGTGGTGTTACTCGCGGCGGACATCGAAGTCGCCACCGAGCGCTTCGCCGGCAAGAAGATCTACCGCTGCGGCACCGGCATTGCGCTCAAGCAATCGGAGGCAACCCTCAATAAGGCCCTGGCCGAAGGTGCTGTAGAAAATGCAGCCAGTGGCACGGTAACCAAGCAGGAAAAAACCGGGGTGTACAAACACCTGCTCACCGGGGTGTCGTTCATGTTGCCGATGGTGGTGGCGGGCGGGTTGCTGATCGCCTTGTCCTTCGTGTTCGGCATCCATGCCTTTGAAGAAAAAGGCACCCTGGCCTCGGCCCTGAAGATCGTCGGCGACCAGGCCTTCATGCTGATGGTGCCGCTGCTGGCGGGCTACATCGCCTACTCGATTGCCGACCGCCCGGGCCTGGCGCCCGGCATGATCGGAGGCTTGCTGGCGGGCACCTTGGGCGCCGGGTTTATCGGTGGCATCCTCGCCGGTTTCCTGGCCGGTTACTGCGTCAAGCTGATCACCCGCGCGGTACAGCTGCCACAGAGCCTGGAGGCGCTCAAGCCGATCCTGATCATCCCGTTGCTGGCCAGCCTGTTTACCGGGTTGGCGATGATTTATCTGGTAGGCCCGCCGGTGGCGCGGATGCTCACCGGCCTGACCGACTTCCTCAGTACCATGGGCACCACTAACGCGGTACTTCTGGGCATTCTGTTGGGCGGCATGATGTGCGTGGACCTCGGCGGGCCGATCAACAAGGCGGCGTATGCGTTTTCCGTTGGGTTGTTGGCGGCGCAGAGCGGTGCGCCCATGGCCGCGACGATGGCCGCAGGCATGGTGCCACCGATCGGCATGGGCATCGCTACGTTCCTGGCGCGACGCAAGTTCGTCCAGACCGAGCGCGAAGCCGGCAAGGCCGCCATGATTCTAGGCTTGTGCTTTATCTCTGAAGGCGCGATTCCGTTCGCCGCCAAAGACCCGCTGCGGGTGATCCCGTCGAGCATCGCCGGTGGCGCCTTGACCGGTGCGCTGTCGATGTACTTCGGCTGCAAACTCGCCGCGCCGCACGGCGGCCTGTTCGTGCTGGTGATCCCGAATGCGATGAACCATGCGTTGCTGTACTTGCTGGCGATTGTGGCCGGCAGCCTGCTGACAGGTTTGATCTATGCGCTGATCAAACGCCCGGAAGCTGTGGAGCTGGCTGTAACGGCCTGATCCGCGGTAAAGCATGTGGAAGGGGGGAGCTTCCACATTCGATATCTCGCGTTCTTGAGGGCGGTGTCACAACGGTTTCATCCCCGCGTGGTTAATTGGCCCTTTTGATACTCAAGAGGGCACCTGCATGAGCCACTTCGATCTCGGCCGTCGCCGTGTGATGCAAGCCGTCGGCGCCGGCATTCTGCTGCCGGGCCTGGCCCCGGCGGTGATTGCTTCGGTGAAGGACCGGCCGCAACTCACCGACGGTGTGCAGTCCGGCGACCTGCTCGGTGACCGCGCAATGATCTGGAGCCGCAGCGACCGCCCCGCCAAAATGGTGGTGGAGTGGGACACTCGCAGTGTGTTCAGCAACCCTCGTCGTTTTGTTTCCCCTCTGGCCGACCAGCGCAGTGATTTTACCGCCCGTGTCGAACTCACCGGTTTGCCTGACGATCAGGCGATCTTCTACCGCGTGCACTTCGAGGATGCCCAGACCGGCGTCGCCAGCGAGCCCTGGTTCGGCCACCTGCGCAGCGTGCCGCAACAGCGTCGTGACATCCGCTTTGTATGGAGCGGCGATACCGTCGGCCAAGGCTTCGGCATCAACCCGGACATCGGCGGTATGCGCATCTATGAAGCCATGCGCCTGCGCCTGCCGGACTTTTTTATCCACAGCGGCGACACCATCTACGCCGACGGCCCGGTGCCGGCGCAACTCACCGTCGAGGACGGACGCATCTGGCGCAACATCACCACTGAAGCCAAGAGCAAGGTCGCTGAAACCCTCGATGACTATCGCGGCAATTATCGTTACAACCTGATGGACGAAAACGTGCGCCGCTTCAATGCCGAGGTGCCGCAGATCTGGCAGTGGGACGATCACGAAGTGGTCAATAATTGGTCGCCGAGCAAGCAACTGGATGAGCGTTATCAGATCAAGGACATCAACACGCTGGTGGGGCGCGCACGCCAGGCCTGGCTGGAATACTCACCGATGCGCCGACAGAGTGCCGACGGTGGCGGGCGCATTTATCGCAAGCTCAGCTATGGTCCTCTGCTGGATGTATTCGTATTGGATATGCGCAGTTATCGCGGGCCTAACGATGACAACCTGGGCGGCGAAAAAGCCTTTCTCGGACGCGAGCAATTGGATTGGCTCAAGCGTGAACTCAAGGGCTCGCAGGCGCAGTGGAAAGTCATCGCCGCCGACATGCCCATCGGCCTCGGCGTGCCTGACGGCGAGGTCCGCCCAGGCGTGCCGCGTTGGGAAGCCATCGCCAACAATGACCCGGGGGCACCCCAAGGGCGTGAGTTGGAAATTGCCGAGTTGTTGGGCTTTTTAAGGGAGCAAAAGGTACGCAACCACGTGTGGCTGACCGCTGATGTGCATTACTGCGCGGCGCATCACTATCACCCGGATCGCGCGGCGTTCCAGGATTTCGAGCCGTTCTGGGAGTTTGTCGCCGGACCGTTGAACGCGGGGAGTTTCGGGCCTAACCCACTGGACAAGACGTTCGGCCCCGAGGTGGTTTTCCAAAAGTCCCCGGCAGTGCAGAACAGCTCGCCGTTCGCCGGGTTCCAGTTTTTTGGCGAGGTGCAGATTGATGGGCAGACGGCGGAGCTGACGGTGATTCTTCGCGATCTGGATGGGGTGTCAGTGTTCGAGCAGAAGCTGCAACCCGCCTAAGCGTAAGTGCCACCTGTAGGAGCGAGCAAGCTCACTCCTACAAAAAGCCTTAACTGGGCTGGGATTATGCGACCCGCCTGACTTCGAATGCAGCCTGCATTGTGGGAGCGGACTTACTCCCACATTTGATCTCCAGCGTTATCAGGGGTCAGTAGACATCCCGACGATAACGACCTTGCGCAATCAAGCGTTCCACCGCTTCACTGCCGAGCACATCATGCAGCACGCGGTCCACGCCTGCTGCCATCCCCTGCAAACTGCCGCACACGTAGATGGCCGCGCCATCGGCCAGCCATTTGCGCAGGACGTCTGCCGACTCGCGCAGGCGGTCCTGCACGTAGATTTTCTCTTCCTGGTCCCGGGAAAACGCCAGGTCGAGCAGGGCCAGATCACCGCTGGCCAGCCAGCCTTGCAGTTCATCCTGACAGAGGAAGTCGTGCTTGATATTGCGCTCGCCGAACAGCAGCCAGTTACGCTGCTGGCCGTCGGCAATGCGCGCCTTGAGCAAACTGCGTAGCCCCGCCAGGCCGGTGCCATTACCCAGCAATATCAGCGGCACCGGTGTGTCTGGCAGGTGGAAGCCGCTGTTGCGGCGCAGGCGCAGGCTGATGCCCGAGCCGATCGCGGCGTGTTCGGTCAGCCAGCCGCTCGCCAGGCCCAGGCTGCCGTCGGGGTGGCGTTCCTGGCGCACGATCAGCTCCAGCACGCCATCGCTGGCAATCGAGGCGATGGAGTATTCGCGCATGCCCAGCGGCACCAGCGCGTTCACCAGCGCCTGGGCGTGCAGGCCGACCAGATGCGCGCGATGGGTCGGCAGCTGGCGGCTGGCCAGGGCTTGATCGAGGGGTTGCGTCAAACCGTCGATGACCACGGCGTCGCTGCCGGTGAGGCCCAGGCCTTCAAGGAAATGTTCGACGGCCCGCGGGCAGTTGCGCGGCAGCACTTCCACCAGGTCACCCGCCAGCCAGCTTTGCGGCGAAGGTGCGGTAAGGCCGAGCAGGTAAATATCGGCGCCGACGCTGTCGCGGTTGAGCAGGGTACGTTGGCTGAGCGTCCAGTTCTCATACGGTGCTGCCTGCCAGGCCGCTGCAGGCGTATGGCCAGTGAGTTGGCCCAGTTGTTGTTGCCAGGTCGACAGGGCTGCGGTGTCGCCGCTGTCGACTTCCACCGGGGCAAACAAGGCATTGCCGCCCTGATGGGTCAGCCAGAAATGCAGGCGACGGGCAAAGCCGCAGAAATGTTCATATTGACGATCGCCCAGGGCCAGCACCGAGTAGTTCAAGCCTTTGAGGGACAGGTCCTGGCCGAGCACGCTGCGCTCAAAACCACGGGCGCTGTCTGGCGCTTCACCGTCACCGAAGGTACTGACCACGAACAGTGCATTTTCCGACTGGCTCAAATCGCTTTGGCTGACGCTGCCCAAAGGCTGCACCTTCACCGGCAACCCTGCGGCCTGCAATTGCCCGGCCGTTTGCCATGCAAGTTGTTCGGCAAAGCCACTCTGGCTGGCAAAGCCGATCAACCAGGCCGGCGCGCTGCCCGGGTTGGCGCCCTGGCTCAGGCCCTGGCGTGCATCGCGCACCTGGCGTTTTTTGCGGCGACGGTCGAGGTACAGCAGCCATCCCGTGATAAAAAACAGCGGCATCAACAGCGAGCTGACGGTGAGGATGATCCTGCCGGTCAGGCCGAAGTAGCTGCCGGTGTGCAACGCGTAGATGCTGGTGAGCCATTGGGACTTGAGAGTCTTGGCGGCGTACTGGTCGTGGGATTTGACCTCACCGGTGGTCGGGTCCAAGTTGATCTGGTTCAACGCCTGGTTGTGGGGCGATGAGTCGAGCAAGTAGTAGACGATGGCCGGTTGCCCTGCGACGGCCGGCATACGGATGTTGTAAGCGCTCAAGCCGGGGCCGGCATTGGCGTAGATGCTGCTCCAGATGGCGTCGTAGTTGGCCACCGGGGCCGGGCCCTCGGGCGGCGGCCCACGTTTGCGCATCCGCTCGTTATGCGGGGCGTCTGACAGCAGGTTGGTCAGCCCCTGCCGGTACCAGTCGTAGGACCAATACAAGCCGGTCAGCGCCGAAAACAGATAGAACAACAGGCACCAGGTGCCGAACACCGAGTGCAGGTCCCAGTTGAAACTGCGACCCTTTTTGCGCCAGTCCAATGTCAGCCAGGCACGCCAATTCGCCACTTGGCGCGGCCAGCGCAGGTACAGGCCGGAGAGGCAGAAGAACACCAGGATCAGCGTGCAGGCGCCGGTGATGTTGCGCCCGGTTTCGCCCATGGCGAGGAAGCGGTGCAGTTGCAGAATGAAGCCGAGGACGTCCTGGCCGACGGCATCGTCCCTGTAGTCGCCGGTGTAGGGGTCGAAGTAGCGCATCTGGCCACGCCGCTCGCCCGGCGGCGGGGTGAAGAATACGCGGGCGGCATTGCCGCTTTCGATTTCCACCCACAACATCGACACGGTCTTGCCTTCGCGGGCTTCGAGCTTGCGTACCAGCTCTGCGGGCGGCAATACGCCAGCCTCGCGTTTTTCCACGCTCAGTACCGTGGGGTTGAGCGCCCGCAGGATTTCATCCTGAAACGACACCGCAGCCCCAGTAATCCCCATCAACGCCAGCACCAGCCCGGCCGTGATGCCGAAGAACCAGTGCAACTGAAACAGGGTTTTCTTCAACACGTCTGACCGCCTCGCTCATCTGGGTTTGTTCGTCACGGCGCGCATTATGCCGTGAGTTTTCGAGAAACATTCTGTTTTACATGCAAAAGCCCCGCGCATCCGATGCGTGGGGCTTTCAGCAGAGCGTTGACCGTTTTTTAGAAGTGGAAGCTGGTGGTCAACAGCGCCGTACGACCGGCCGCCTGGTTGGCGAAGTGCGCCGCGTAGGCTTTGTCGTAGTAGGTCTTGTCGGTCAGGTTTTGCACGTTCAATTGCAGGTCGATGTTCTTGGTCAGCTTGTAGCTGGCCATGGCGTCGTAGCGGGTGTAGGACGGCACGTAGACGGTGTTGGCCGCATCGCCGTAAACCTGGTCGACGTAGAACGCGCCGCCGCCGATGGTCAGCTTTGGCGTGATGTCGTAAGTGGTCCACAGGCTGAAGGTGTTCTTCGGCGTGTTGGGCATTTCGTTGCCTTTGTTGGAACCGCTGCTGACGACACCATTACGGCCGTTGAGACCGGCATCCACCAGTTCGCTTTTCAGGTAGCTGTAGCCGGCAAACACCTGCCACTGGTCAGTGAGCTTGCCGCTGGCGGACAGCTCCAGGCCGTCAACGCGGGACTCACCGGCGTTTTGGTAGGTCATCGAATCGACCAGGATTCGCGTGTTTTTCTTCTCGGTGCGAAATACCGCGGCGGTCAGGGACAGGCGGTTGTGGAACAGGTCCCACTTGGTACCCAGCTCGTAGTTGACGGTTTCTTCCGGTTGCAGGTCGCTGGTGGCGGCGCCGGCCGACAGTGGGTTGCCATCGGCGCCTTCACCGACCAGGCCACCGGCAGGGGAGGCCGAGGTGGCGTAGGAGGTGTAGATGCTGCCGTTCTCCATCGGCTTCCAGACCAGGCCCGCCTGCCAGTTGAAGAATTGGCTGTCGTCCTTGATTTTGCTGCGACCGGTGGTTGCATTGGTATTGGCGACGGTGTCGAAGGTGTCGTAGCGCAGGCCCACGTTCAACAGCCATTTCGGATCGAGTTCTATAGTGTCGAACACATACGCGGCGCGGCTGGTGGCCTTGGTGTTGGTGCCGTTGTAATTGCGCGCGACGCTGCCGTTCCACGCATCGTCCGGGTTCGGGTTGCTCAATGACGTGCACTGACCGCCCAGGCTGCCCTTGGCTACGGTGCAAACAGGGTTGGCGTTGGGGCTGACGGTGTAGCCGCTGACACGGGTTTCTTCACCGGTGAATTCCAGCCCGGTGGAGTAGGAGTGCTTCATCCCCGCCAGTTGGAAATTACCAAACAGATCGGTTTGGTTGGTGGTGGTTTCGGTGGTCGAAACACGGGTGTTGGCGCGGCGCCATACCGTACCGAACTGGTTGACGTTGTGCTGGCTGTCATCCGGCTGGGTAAGGATGTAGTCCTGGCCGGTGCTGCCATGGCGCAAGGTGTTCTTCAGCGTCATGTTGTCGTTCAAGTCATGCTCGACGGAGAACGTGCTGATGTCGGCGCGCGTCTCGCGGAAGTCTCGGTCTTTCAAACCATAGAAGTTGCTGCTGTTGCCACCGTCGGTGGGTTTGTCGTGCACATGGACGGCTTTGGCGCCGCTGTTGCTGTAGCCGTAGGGAATGCCCGAGTCCGGCAGATCATCGCTTTCCATGTGGTAGTAGCTGAGGTTGACGCGGGTTGGGGTGCCCAGGCCGAACGTCAGCGACGGCGCCACGCCCCAACGGTCGTAATTGATCGCATCGCGGCCGGCCACGTTCTGCTCGTGGCTCATCAGGTTCAGGCGGAACGCGGCGTTGTCGAGGAACTGACGGTTCACGTCGAGTACGTAGCGGCGGGTCTGGTCGGAGCCGTAGGTGAAGCCACCGTTGGTGAAGTCCCGCGCCTGGGGCGTCTTGCTCACCAGATTGAGGCTGCCGCCTGCCGAGCCGCGGCCGCCGAAAGACGAGTTCGGGCCTTTACTGACTTCAATCGATTCGATGTCGAAGATCTCGCGGCTCTGGCCGCCGGTATCGCGCACGCCGTCCAGGTAGGTGTCGCCCTGAGCGTCAAACCCACGGATGAACGGGCGGTCGCCTTGAGGGTTGCCGCCTTCACCAGCACCGAAGGTGATTCCCGGGACGGTACGCAGCGCATCTTGCAGCGAAGTGGCGGCAGTGTCTTTCAGCACTTGTTGCGGCACCACGGTGACCGAGCGCGGAGTGTCCACCAGCGGTGCGGTGTACTTCTGCGAGGAGGCTTTTTCCACCTGGTAGGACGTGTTGTCCTGTTCCTGGCCGGTAATGCTGGTGGCGCCGAGGGAGATGCTGTTGCGCTCACCTTTTTGTTCGGTGTCTTCAGCCGCTTGCGCCAGGTGGGCGACAGAGCTGGCACTGAGGGCGACGCCGATGGCCGAAGCCAGCATGCGTGGTGAACTGGCGGGTGTTTTTGTAGTGGTGCGCGACATGACGTGTCCTTTCCCCAAGGATGTGAGGCCGCGAAATATAGGGTCAACAAGACTTTCTATCAATTGCGATACATTGCTATTTGCATTGAATTTACATTCTTTACACTTTTGGCTTACGGTTTCTGCGAACTCGTTCGTCCGGTGTTTTACACAGAGGATAAGAATCAATACCATTAGCGCCTTTCCGTTTTCAGGATTGCCCCCATGCTGCTGCACATACCCGGCCTGTTCTCTCGTGAGGAAGTGCAGCGCATTCGCCAGGCCCTGGAAACCACTGAATGGGCCGATGGCAAGATCACCGCCGGGCATCAGTCGGCCAAAGCCAAGCACAACCTGCAATTGCCCGAAGGCCACCCGCTGGCCAAGGAAATTGGTGCGGCGATGCTGGAGCGGTTGTGGAAAAACCCGCTGTTCATGTCAGCGGCGTTGCCGCACAAGGTCTTCCCGCCGTTGCTTAACTGTTACACCGCCGGCGGCAGTTTCGACTTTCATATCGACAACGCCGTGCGCCAGGCGCGGGGCAGTCACGAGCGGGTGCGTACTGACCTGTCGTCGACCCTGTTCTTCAGCGACCCGGATGAATACGACGGTGGCGAATTGGAAATCCAAGACACCTTCGGCCTGCAGCGCGTCAAGTTGCCGGCCGGCGACATGGTGCTGTACCCCGGCTCCAGCCTGCATAAAGTCAACGCCGTGACCCGTGGTGCGCGCTATGCCTCATTCTTCTGGACTCAAAGCCTGGTGCGTGAAGACAGCCAGCGCACCTTGTTGTTCGAGATGGACGGCGCCATCCAGCAGTTGACCCGCGACGTCCCCGACCACCCGGCCCTGATCCAACTTACCGGCACCTATCACAACCTGTTGCGGCGCTGGGTCGAGGTCTGACATGGGCTTTTTATTGCGCCGCGAAGAAGTGCTTGATGTCGAGCAACTGCAACGCATGCTCGACGATTCCCCAGTGCGCGCCGCCCAGGCGATCCTGATGGCGGCGAAGGAGGGCGTGATCGACGCTCAAGCGTTGCTGGGGCAAATCTTGCTGGACGGGCGCGGCATCGAACGGGATGAAGCGTTGGCACTGCGCTGGTTCCGGATTGCAGCCAAGGGCGGCCATTTAATGGCGCGCAACATGGCTGGGCGTTGCCTGGAACAGGGTTGGGGTTGTGCCGTCGATGAGAGGGCGGCTGCGCGGGAATATCGTCTGGCGGCAGAGGCCGGGCTGGATTGGGGCCAGTACAACTATGCCAACCTGCTGGCAACCGGCCGAGGCGTCGCTGAAGACCGAGCGCAAGCGTTGGTGTTTTATCGCCTGGCGGCAGAGCAGGGTCATGCCAAATCCATGAATCTGGTGGGTCGTTATCTGGAAGACGGGCAGTTTTGCCCAAGGGATCTGGATGCCGCTGTCGAGTGGTACCGCCGCTCCGCCCAGGGCGGTGATTTTCGCGGGCAGTTCAGTTACGCAGCGGTGTTGGCTGATCGCGCCCAGACCGATGAAGCGTTGGATTGGCTGCGCAAAGCGCTGGCGGGCGGCAATCTCAAGTTTCTGCAAACGGCTCAAAAAACGTTGGCCGCGGCCAATGATCCGCAGATCCGCGCCATGGCGGACGCTTACCGGCAACGCGCCGCTAGCCTGTCGTGAGGCATAAAAAAACCCATGACATGTCATGGGTTTTTTGTGTGCGGTGGCGTTATACGTAGTAAGACTTCAACGGTGGGAAGCCGTTGAATTCAACCGCGCTGTAGCTGGTGGTGTACGCGCCGGTCGACAGCCAGTACAAACGGTCGCCGATCGCCAGGTTCAGCGGCAGGCCGTACTTGTAGTTTTCGTACATGATATCGGCGCTATCGCAGGTAGGGCCGGCGATGACCACTTCTTCCATCTCACCTTTCTTCTCGGTCCAGATCGGGAATTTGATGGCTTCGTCCATGGTTTCGATCAGGCCGGAGAACTTGCCCACATCGGTGTACACCCAACGCTCGACGGCGGTACGGGACTTACGTGCCACCAGCACCACTTCGCTGACCAGGATACCGGCGTTGGCGATCAGCGAACGGCCCGGCTCCAGGATGATTTCCGGCAGGTCGTCGCCGAAGTCCTCCTTGAGGAAGCGGATGATTTCCTCAGCGTAGGTTTCCAGGCTGTTGGTGCGGGTGATGTAGTTGGCCGGGAAGCCGCCGCCCATGTTGATCAGCTTGAGGTGGATGCCGTCTTCTTCTTTCAGGCGCTCGAAGATCACTTTGACCTTGGCAATCGCCGCGTCCCAGACGCTGATGTCGCGCTGCTGCGAACCCACGTGGAACGAGATGCCATAGGGAACCAGGCCCAGGTCGCGGGCGAGGATCAACAGGTCCATGGCCATGTCGGTCTGGCAACCGAATTTACGCGACAGAGGCCAGTCGGCCGTGGTGGAGCCTTCGGTAAGGATACGCACATACACTTTCGAGCCCGGCGCAGCCTTGGCGATGTTGCGCAGGTCGGCTTCGGAGTCAGTGGAAAACAGGCGCACGCCTTTTTCGAAGAAGTAGCGGATGTCCTTGGATTTCTTGATGGTGTTGCCGTAGCTGATACGGTCCGGGCTGACGCCGCGGCCCAGTACCTTGTCCAGCTCGTAGATCGAGGCGATGTCGAAGCTCGAGCCTTTGTCCTTGAGCAGGTCGATGATCTCGACCGCCGGGTTGGCCTTGACCGCGTAATAGACTTTGGCGAATTCGAAACCTGCACGCAGGTCATCATAGGCCTGGCTGATCATCGCGGTGTCGATCACCACGAATGGGGTTTCTTGCTTGTCGGCGAACGCCTTCATTTTGTCAAAAGTGGCGCGCGCGAAATAATCTTCGACCTGAATCGACATGCTGGGAACTCCTAAGGGCAAACTGAAATTAGCAATGG
This sequence comes from Pseudomonas sp. MWU13-2517, assembly GCF_023242545.1. Taxonomy (NCBI): domain Bacteria; kingdom Pseudomonadati; phylum Pseudomonadota; class Gammaproteobacteria; order Pseudomonadales; family Pseudomonadaceae; genus Pseudomonas; species Pseudomonas sp. MWU13-2517. The sequence continues at coordinate 64,823 of NZ_JALMFA010000010.1, forward strand.
GTGCAAATGAACGTCCTCCGTATCCCCACTTTGGTTCGCCTACTTCCCAAGGCATGTCGCCGAAAGCAAAAAGGCCATGGGTTCAACCGCTTCCCTTGGCCTTGCTGTCTCGTCGTCAGTACTTGAGCCGGATGGATCGTTTCCAGCATGGACGTTCGGCGCGAACTTTAGGACGTGAGGGGCTATAGATCAACAAAAAATGTCGCGTTTTTGCACGCGTTCGTCGCAGCACCCCGTGCAGCTACCTATGTAACCGACCGGTATGACGGATTGATGTTCCCAAGAGGGGCCAAATTGGCGGGAATCGGGGTGGCTTTTGTGGCGAGGGAGCTTGCTCCCGCTGGGCCGCGAAGCGGCCCCCTAACAGCGCGACACCCTATACCTGACACAATTGAGTCGTCTGTTCTGGGGCTGCTGCGCAGCCCAGCGGGAGCAAGCTCCCTCGCCACAAGGGGGTTGTGTCAGGCCAGGGCAGTCTCGGCAGGCGACGCAATGCTGGTCTTACCCCCACAGGACTCAAGAGTGGGCCAATTGGCCGGAATCGGGGCGGCTTTTGTGGCGAGGGAGCTTGCTCCCGCTGGGCCGCGAAGCGGCCCCCTAACAGCTCGACACCCTATACCTGACACTATTGAGTCGTCTGTTCTGGGGCTGCTGCGCAGCCCGACGGGAGCAAGCTCCCTCGCCACAAGGGGGTGTGTCAGGCCAGGGCAGTCTCGGCAGGCGACGCAATGCTGGTCTTGCCCCCACAGGACTCAAGAGTGGGCCAATTGGCCGGAATCGGGGTGGCTTTTGTGGCGAGGGAGCTTGCTCCCGCTGGGCCGCGAAGCGGCCCCCTAACAGCTCGACACCCTATACCTGACACAATTGAGTCGTCTGTTCTGGGGCTGCTGCGCAGCCCAGCGGGAGCAAGCTCCCTCGCCACAAGGGGGTGTGTCAGGCCAGGGCAGTCTCGGCAGGCGAAACGATACTGGTCTTGCCCCCACGGGACTTGCCCGAGCTCAGGTACTCGGCAATCGACTCCTGAGTCACTTCACCCAGAAACACCCGCTCCGCATCCATCACCGGCAACCAGGAGCGGTTGAATTCGTACATGCGCGACAACAGGATGCGCAAATGCTCGTCATACGCTGCCGTGGCGTTGAACTCGCGCAGGTATTGACCGCAGGTGCCGGTCTGACGGTGCAGATCACGACGTCGTACATATCCCAGCGCCTTGTTCTCGGCACAAGTCACCACCACGTAGCGACGGTCGTGTTCGTCCATCAACTCCAGCGCATCGGCCACCGGGGTTTCCGGGCTCACCGATGGGGCGTTGTCGGCCGCATCCTCGGCTTTCACCAGCAGCAGGCGCTTGAGGGTGCTGTCCTGGCCCACGAAGTTGCTGACGAACTCGTCGGCCGGGTGGGCCAGCAGGGTGTCCGGGTGATCGATCTGCAGCAGTTTGCCGGCGCGGAAGATCGCGATCTTGTCACCCAGCTTGATCGCCTCGTCAATGTCGTGGCTGACCATGATCACGGTCTTGTTCAACGCTCGCTGCATCTCGAAGAACTCGTTCTGGATCATCTCGCGGTTGATCGGGTCGACCGCGCCGAACGGCTCATCCATCAGCAGCAACGGCGCATCGGCCGCCAAGGCGCGGATCACGCCGATCCGCTGTTGCTGGCCGCCGGACAGTTCACGCGGGTAGCGATGCAGGTACTGCTTGGGTTCCAGCTTGATCATGCTCATCAACTCACGGGCGCGGTCGTGGCATTTCTGCTTGTCCCAGCCGAGCAGTTTCGGCACGACCACAATGTTTTCCTCGATGGTCATGTTGGGGAACAGGCCGATCTGCTGGATCACATAGCCGATGTTGCGGCGCAGGGTCACTTCGTCGAGGTCGGTGGTGTCTTCGCCGTTGATCAGAATCTTGCCCGACGTGGGCTTGATCAGGCGGTTGATCATCTTCAGCGTGGTGCTCTTGCCGCAACCCGACGGGCCGAGGAATACGCAAATTTCGCCTTCGTTGACGGTCAGGCTTACATCGTTGACGGCAGTGATGGTCTTGCCGTTGCTTTGGAAGGTCTTGGACAGGTTTTGAAGTTCGATCATTTGAGCAATCCTTTTGGAGTCAGCGAGCGTTGCAGCCATTGCAGAAGCAGGTCGGCGAAGATGGCCAGGAGACTGACCAGCACGGCGCCGACAATCAGCATCGACATGTCGCTGCGGCTGATGGAAGCCAGAATAAGTACACCCAGGCCACCGGCGCCGATGGTGGCGGCGATGGTCATCACACCGATATTCATCACCACGGCAGTGCGCACGCCGGCGAGGATCACCGGTACGGCGATGGGCAATTCGACCATGCGCAGGCGCTGGCTGAAGGTCATGCCGATGCCGCGTGCGGCTTCGCGAATGCCCGGTTCCACGCCGGTCAGGGCCAGGTAGGTGTTACGCATGATCGGCAACAAGGAGTAGAGGAACACGGCGGTGATCGCCGGCATCGGCCCCAGGCCCTGGCCGAACTTGGAGTAGAACGGCAGCAGCAGGCCGAACAGGGCGATGGACGGCACGGTCAGCAGCACCGTGGCGCTGGCCTGCAAGGGGCCGGCGAGTGTCGGGAAGCGGGTCATCAGGATGCCCAGGGGCACGCCAATGAAGATCGCCAGCAACACGGCGATGCCGACCAGCGTGATGTGCTGCCAGGTCAGGTGCAGGACTTGCGCCCAATCAAGATGGGAAAAGGCGTTCAGGAATTCCATGTCTTCTCCTCTTATTGGCTGATGGGGTGTTGGCGCAGGAAGTCTGCAGCCACGGCGGACGGGCTTTCATGGTCGACGTCGACTCGCGCGTTCAGCTGGCGCATGGTTTGGTCGTCGAACAGTGCGGCCAGCGGCTTGAGGTCCGCCGCCAATTGCGGATGGGCATCGAGATAAACCTGACGCACCACCGGCGCAGCGGTGTAGTCCGGGAAGTAGTGCTTGTCGTCTTCCAGCAGCGTCAATTTGAAGGCATTCAGGCGACCGTCGGTGGTGTAGACCAAACCGGCGAATACCTGGCCATTACGCAACGCGGTGTAGACCAGGCCCGCGTCCATCTGCCGGGTGTTTTTGCGCGTGAGGTTCATGTCATACAGCTTGACCATGCCGGCAAGGCCGTCGGAGCGGTTGGCGAACTCGGTGTCCAGGGCCACCAGACGGTGGTCCTTGGTGTGTTCGGCCATGGCTTTCGTCAGGTCGCTGATGCTCTTGATGTCTGGATGTGCCTTGGCCACTTTCTCGGGCAGCGCCAGCGCATAGGTGTTGCTGAAGCGCGATGGCGCCAGCCAGACCAGGCCCTTTTTCGCATCGAGCTCTTTTACTCGGGCGTAGGACTGCTCACTGTCGAGTTTCTCGTCGATGTGGTTATAGGCCACCAGCGACACGCCGGTGTATTCCCAGATCAGGTCCAATTGCCCGCTTTCCTGGGCACTGCGTGCCAGGTTGCTGCCCAGGCCGCCGGTCACGCGGGTGTCATAGCCTTTGGTGCGCAGGTATTGGGAGGTGATTTCCGCGAGCAGGGTCTGTTCGGTGAACACCCGGGCGCCGATGCGGATGACGGGTTTTTCAGCCGCCTGTGCAAAACCTGCAAACAGCAGGACGCAGCTCAGTATCAAGGTCAGTTTTTTCATGTCGGTTCCTTAGGACGCACGCAGCCCGCGTTCCAGCCAGAGGCGGCTGGCCAGGGTCACCAGACCGTCAAGCAGCAACGCCAGCAGTGCGGTGCACGCGGCGCCGAGCAGCAGTTGCGGCTGATTGTTCAGGGCGATACCGGGGAAGATCAGGCTGCCCAGGCTGTTGGCGCCAATCAGGAACGCCAGCGGCGCCGTACCCACGTTGATCGCCAGGGCCACGCGCACGCCACCGATGATGATCGGCACGGCGTTGGGCAGTTCCACGCGAAACAGCACCTGGCGCGGCGTCATGCCGATGCCGGTGGCGGCTTCTTTGAGGGAACCCTGGACGTTTTTGAGACCTTCGTAGGTGTTGCGCACGATGGGCAGGAGGGAGGCGAGGAACAACGCGAAGATGGCCGGGCCGCTGCCGATGCCGAGGACGCCAAGGGCGATGGCCAGGACGGCCAGGGGAGGGACGGTGTTGCCGATGTTGAATATCTGCATGAAGCGTTCTGCGCGCCCGACCATGTGCGGTCGGCTGAGCAGGATACCGGCGGGGATGCCCACAACGAGGGCGGCCAGCATGGAGACAAGAACGAGGATCAGGTGAGCTTGCAGGTAAAACAACAAATCGTCGCGGTACAGTTCGATCGTGTTGATGCCGATCCAGTGGACCAGCAGGGCCAGGAGAGCGACGACAACCGCTCCTCCTATCAGCCCTTTGCCATAGCGAATAGCCACAGGCGGACTCCTTTTTTTCTTCTGTCGGCGAACACATTCCTTCGTGGCATGCCATTGCTGGCTGTCGTCGAATGTGTTCGCGAAAAGCAGCTCGCCGATACCGGCAACGCGGTATGCGATCGAGCCATGAGCGCAGCCTCGTCAGGCTAACTTGCTGATTTTTCAGCCCCTGTTCCGAGTGCGGTAGCAGGGGAGTGGACGTCTCTACCTTTTAAAAGGTTCCACACTTGGCAGCATTTAGCCACCCCCAATCGGGTGAACGGTGGTCCGGCCCGCGGGGTTTGCGCTATACTCGCCGCCCTTTTTTGACTCACCTGCCAGGCGATTTCCCATGACCCACCAGGCCGCCGAAGTCGCGAAACGCCGCACTTTCGCCATTATTTCCCACCCCGATGCCGGTAAAACCACTATCACCGAGAAGCTCTTGCTGATGGGCAAGGCAATCGCGGTGGCCGGCACGGTGAAATCCCGCAAATCCGACCGCCATGCCACCTCTGACTGGATGGAGATGGAAAAACAACGGGGTATTTCCATTACCACGTCGGTCATGCAGTTCCCGTATCGCGACCATATGGTCAACCTGCTCGACACCCCCGGCCACGAAGACTTCTCCGAAGACACCTACCGCACCCTGACTGCGGTGGACTCGGCGTTGATGGTTCTCGACGGCGGTAAAGGTGTCGAGCCACGTACCATCGCGCTGATGGACGTGTGCCGTCTGCGTGACACGCCTATCGTCAGCTTCATCAACAAACTCGACCGTGATATTCGCGACCCCATCGAGCTGTTGGATGAAATCGAAGCCGTCCTGAAGATCAAGGCCGCGCCGATCACCTGGCCGATCGGTTGCTACCGTGACTTCAAGGGCGTGTACCACCTGGCCGACGACTACATCATTGTCTACACCGCCGGCCACGGTCACGAACGCACCGAAACCAAGATCATCGAGAAGCTGGACTCGGACGAAGCCCGCGCCCATCTGGGCGATGAGTACGACCGTTTCGTCGACCAGCTGGAGCTGGTGCAAGGCGCCTGCCACGAGTTCAACCAGCAGGAGTTCCTCGACGGCCAACTGACGCCGGTATTCTTCGGCACCGCCCTGGGCAACTTCGGTGTCGACCACGTGCTCGACGCCGTGGTGGACTGGGCCCCGCGCCCGCTGGCGCGTGTAGCCAACGAGCGCACCGTGGAGCCGGTGGAAGAGAAGTTCTCGGGCTTCGTGTTCAAGATCCAGGCGAACATGGACCCCAAGCACCGTGATCGTATCGCCTTCATGCGTATCTGCTCCGGCAAATACGAAAAAGGCATGAAGATGCGCCACGTACGCACCGGCAAGGACGTGCGCATCGGCGACGCCCTGACGTTCTTCTCCTCCGAGCGTGAACAGCTCGAAGAAGCCTACGCCGGCGACATCATCGGCCTGCACAACCACGGCACCATCCAGATCGGCGACACCTTCACCGAAGGCGAAACCCTGGGCTTCACCGGTATCCCGCACTTTGCGCCGGAACTGTTCCGCCGCGTACGCCTGCGCGACCCGCTGAAATCCAAGCAACTGCGCCAGGGCCTGCAGCAGTTGGCGGAAGAGGGCGCCACCCAGGTGTTTTTCCCCGAGCGCAGCAACGACATCATTCTCGGCGCTGTGGGTGTGCTGCAGTTCGATGTGGTGGCCAGCCGTCTGAAAGAGGAATACAAGGTCGAATGCTCCTACGAGCCGATCACCGTGTATTCCGCGCGCTGGATCGATTGCAGCGATAAGAAGAAGTTGGAAGAGTTCTCCAACAAGGCCGTGGAAAACCTGGCGATGGACGGCGGCGGTCACCTGACCTACCTGGCACCGACCCGGGTCAACCTGGCGCTGATGGAAGAGCGCTGGCCGGACGTGAAATTCCGCGCGACCCGTGAGCACCACTAAGGTCTGAGCGGTAGAGAAAGGGCGAAGCTGTCATGGCTTCGCCCTTTTTTATTGTCTGGCGCAAACAAGAAGATGGGAGGAGGCTGTTGCAGATAGCAGGGGGCCAGTGTCTGCAACAGTTGACTGACCCAGCGTAGCCGGACGCCAGCCCTTTCCCACATGTTGATCACCTCCAGGGGCCGGATTGGCGAGAACCTCACATTCCGTCTAGCGTTTCAAATATTTCACCCTTTCACCGACGGATCAGGAGACGCCCGTGCGTATAACTCAACGCATCACTCAACTGGTGCTGCTGTTCGCCTTGGGGCTGTGCGGCTCAATGGCGCTGGCGGATGCGGGCACACCCCAGTGGAAGGACACCGGGCCTGTAAGCAAAAAAAAGCAGAAGGAGGTCAACTCCGGTGGCTGGCAGCCCCAGGCTCAACCCGCGCCCAAGGAAGATGCGGAAAACCCCTACAACGAAGGCGAAGACAGCGAAACCTACGATGACGGTGATACGTAAGGCGCAAGTGGCGTAAAACCGGTATCGGAACTAGCTTAATCCACAGCGCCGGTCGAATGCTGGCGCACATGATTCACTGACTGGACGGAAATCGACCATGACTATCTTTCAACGTTTAGTGCTGATGCTAAAAGTGCTGGTGATGTTGTCCCTGGGCATTTCGTCTGCATGGGCCAATACGGCTGTGCAGAGCAAGGCCCCGGGGTACGTGACGGCGAAGACGGCCCAGGCCGCAGGCTTGCAACTGGCCAAGAGTGAATCGGAACCCGGTGATGAAGACCAGGGTGGCTCCAAGGATGACGACGATCAGCAAGCACCGCCGGACGACGATGACACCAGCGACGGTGACAGCGATACATAAGTCGACGTGAAAAAAAGCCCCGCCTGCCGGACTGATGCGCAATCCGACGGGTGGGGCGGTGGAACTCATCCAATGCTCCGGTCTCAACACCCGGAGCATTTTTATTGCGGGGTCAGGCGACGAACTGTTCCGCGTAGTGACACGCCACTTGGCGGTTATCCAAGGCGCGCAACTGCGGCTCCTCGCTGCTGCAGCGAGCCGTCGCGTACGGGCAGCGCTTGTGGAAGGCGCAGCCAGGTGGCGGGTTCAGCGGGTTGGGCAGCTCGCCGACGATCTTGATCTTCGGCTTGTTCGGGTCCGGGTGGATGGTCGGGGTGGCCGACAGCAGCGCCTGGGTGTACGGGTGCAGCGGGCGTGCATAGATGTCTTCCTTGGGGCCCACTTCCACCGGGCGGCCGAGGTACATCACCATCACGTCGTCGGCGACGTGCTGCACCACCGCCAGGTTGTGGGAGATGAACACGTACGCGGTGTTGAACTCCTGCTGCAGGTCCATGAACAGGTTGAGCACCTGGGCCTGGATCGACACGTCCAGCGCGGAAGTCGGCTCATCCGCCACCAGCACTTTGGGTTGCAGCATCATCGCCCGGGCCAGGGCGATACGCTGGCGCTGGCCACCGGAGAACATGTGCGGATAGCGCTGATAATGCTCAGGGCGCAGGCCCACTTGCTTCATCATCGCCTGCACTTTCTCGCGGCGCTCGCTGGCGGACAGGTTGGTGTTGATCAGCAAGGGCTCGGCCAGTTGATCACCGACTTTCTGGCGTGGGTTCAATGAGGCGTACGGGCTCTGGAATACCATCTGCACGTCTTTGCGCAGTTGCTTGCGCTGGGCCCTGTCGGCGCCCGCCACTTCCTGGCCGGCGATTTTCAGCGACCCTGACGATGGCTCTTCAATCAGCGTCAGTGCACGGGCCAGGGTGGATTTGCCGCAACCCGACTCGCCCACCACGGCGAGCGTCTTGCCGGCTTCCAGCTCGAAGGACACGCCATTGAGGGCACGCACCGTGGCGTGGCCCTTGAACAGGCCACGGGACACTTCGTAATGACGGGTAAGGTCGCGGGCGGTAAGAACGACGGCCATTACGCCACCTCCTGGTTCAGCGGGTAGAAGCAGCGGGCGAGGCTGTTGCTTTTCGGGTCAAGGCCTGGACGCTGGGCACGGCAGGAGTCCTGCACGTACGGGCAGCGCGGCGATAGCAGGCAACCCTGCGGGCGGTCATAGCGGCCGGGCACGATACCCGGCAGCGTGGCCAGGCGCGTGGCGCCAAGGCTGTGCTCGGGAATCGCCTTGAGCAGCGCTTCGCTGTAGGGGTGTGCCGGAATATCGAACAGTTGTGGCACCTGGCCGACTTCGACCGCCTGGCCTGCGTACATCACGCACACGCGCTGGGCGGTTTCAGCCACCACCGCCAAGTCGTGGGTGATCAGCACCAGGCCCATGTTCTGCTCTTTTTGCAGGGCCAACAGCAGGTCCATGATCTGGGCCTGGATGGTCACGTCCAGTGCAGTGGTCGGTTCGTCGGCGATCAGCAGCTTGGGTTCGCCGGCAATTGCCATGGCGATGGCCACACGCTGGCTCATACCGCCGGACAATTGGTGCGGGTAGGCATCCATACGGCTGGCGGCGCCTGGGATTTCCACTTTTTGCAGCAACTCGATAGCGCGTTTGCGTGCTTGCTTGCCGGACATCTTCAGGTGCAGACGCAGCACTTCTTCAATCTGGAAACCCACGGTGTAGCTGGGGTTCAGTGCGGTCATCGGGTCCTGGAAGACCATCGCCAGGTCCTTGCCGACGATCTGGCGACGCTGACGGTTGCTCAGCTTGAGCATGTCCTTGCCGTCGAAGGTCAGCGCGTCGGCGGTGACAATGCCCGGGTGCTCGATCAGGCCCATCAGCGCCATCATGGTCACGGATTTACCCGAGCCCGACTCGCCAACGATCGCTAGTACTTCGCCTTTGTCGACCGACAGGTCGAGGCCATCGACCACCGGTACGGCGGTCTTGTCGCCGAAGCGGACGTTGAGATTCTTGATTTCTAACAGTGACATGGGAATCTCCTCAGGCGGCGTTCTTGAGTTTCGGGTCCAGCGCATCGCGCAGGCCGTCGCCCATCAAGTTGATTGCCAGCACGCTGAGCAAAATGGTCAAACCAGGCAGGCTCACGACCCACCAGGCGCGTTCGATGTAGTCGCGGGCCGAGGCCAGCATGGTGCCCCACTCCGGGGTTGGCGGTTGCACGCCAAGGCCGAGGAAGCCCAGTGCCGCGGCATCGAGGATCGCCGACGAGAAGCTCAAGGTGGCCTGAACGATCAGCGGCGCCATGCAGTTGGGCAGCACAGTAATGAACATCAGGCGTGGCAGGCCGGCTCCGGCGAGACGGGCGGCCGTCACGTAGTCGCGGTTCAGTTCGCCCATCACGGCCGCGCGGGTCAGACGTACATAGGACGGCAGCGACACGATGGCGATGGCGATTACGGTGTTGATCAGGCCAGGGCCGAGGATCGCGACAATGGCAACGGCCAGCAGCAGCGATGGCAGGGCCAGCATGATGTCCATCAGACGCATGATGGTCGGGCCGAGCATGCGCGGGAAGAAGCCGGCGAACAGGCCCAGCAGGATCCCCGGGATCAGCGACATCACCACCGACGACAAGCCGATCAGCAGCGACAGGCGCGAGCCCTGGATCAGGCGTGAGAGCAAGTCACGGCCCAGTTCGTCGGTGCCGAGCAGGAACTGCATCTGCCCGCCTTCCAGCCACGCCGGAGGGGTCAGCAGGAAGTCACGGTATTGCTCGCTCGGGTTATGCGGTGCGACCCAGGGCGCGAAGATCGCGCAGAACACGATCAGCAACATGAACAGCAAGCCGGCAACCGCGCCTTTGTTCTTGGAGAACGCTTGCCAGAATTCTTTGTACGGGGACGGGTACAGCAGGCTTTGATCGACTGCTGACACTTGAGTAGGTGTGGTCATGGTCATGATCTCAGCGCTGGTGACGGATGCGTGGGTTGGCGAAGCCGTAGAGGATATCCACCACGAAGTTCACCAGGATCACCAGACAGGCGATCAACAGGATGCCGTTTTGCACCACCGGATAATCCCGTGCACCAATGGCTTCGATCAGCCATTTGCCGATGCCGGGCCACGAGAAGATGGTTTCGGTCAATACCGCACCGGCCAGCAGCGTGCCCACTTGCAGGCCGACTACGGTCAATACCGGGATCAGCGCGTTACGCAGGCCATGCACGAAAACTACACGCGTTGGCGACAGGCCCTTGGCCTTGGCGGTGCGGATGTAGTCCTCACGCAATACTTCGAGCATGGAGGAACGGGTCATCCGCGCAATCACCGCCAGCGGGATGGTGCCGAGCACGATGGCCGGCAGGATCAGGTGGTGCAGCGCATCGAAGAACGCGTCCGGCTCGTCAGCCAGCAGGGTGTCGATCAGCATGAAGCCGGTGCGCGGCTCGATGTCGTAGAGCAGGTCGATACGCCCGGAAACCGGGGTCCAGCCCAGGCTGACCGAGAAGAACATGATCAGGATCAGGCCCCACCAGAAGATCGGCATCGAATATCCCGCCAGGGAGATGCCCATCACCCCATGGTCGAACAGGGATCCTCGCTTCAAGGCCGCGATCACCCCGGCCAGCAGGCCCAGGATACCGGCGAACAACAGGGCGGCCATGGACAGTTCCAGGGTCGCCGGGAAGAGCGCGGTGAACTCAGTCCACACGCTGGTGCGGGTACGCAGCGATTCGCCAAGGTCGCCGTGGGCGAGTTTGCCGACGTAATCCAGGTATTGCGCATACAACGGTTTGTTAAGACCAAGGCGTTCCATTGCCTGTGCGTGCATCTCTGGGTCGACGCGCCGCTCGCCCATCATGACTTCGACAGGGTCGCCAGGGATCATGCGAATCAACGCAAATGTGAGCAACGTGATGCCGAAAAACGTGGGGATCAATAACCCCAGTCGGCGGGCAATAAAACTAAACATCGGGTTGTGTACCTCAATCAGCCGGTTAGGCAGGTCCGGCGCCGTCAATGTCGACGGCGCCGAGCGTTTTTCTTATTACTTCACCTGGGTGGTGGCGAAGTTATTGGTCGTCAGAGGGCTTTGGATATAACCCTCGACGTTCTTGCGCATGGCGGTGAACATTTTCGGATAGGCCATGGGGATCCAGGGTTGGTCCTTGTCGAAAACGTCCAGAGCTTGTTCATAGAGTGCCGCGCGCTGGGTCGGTTCAGCGTTGCCACGGGCTTTGTCGATCAAGTCCTGGAACTCTTTGTTACACCAACGTGCGTAGTTTTCGCCGTTTTTTGCGGCGTCGCAACTCAGGTTCGGGGTGAGGAAGTTATCCGGGTCCCCGTTATCCCCCGCCCAGCCGGCGGATACCATGTCGTGCTCGCCGGCTTTGGCGCGCTTGAGCATTTCGCCCCATTCCATGACCTTGATATTGACCTTCAGGCCGATCTGGGCCAGATCCGCTTGCATGCGCTGGGCGCCGAGCAGCGGGTTAGGGTTGGTCGGGCCGCCGCCGTTACGGGTGAACAGGGTGAACTCGGTACCTTCCGGCACGCCGGCTTCCTTGAGCAGGGCGCGGGCCTTGTCCAGGTCACGTGGCGGGTTCTTCAACTTGTCGTTGAAACCTAGCAAGGTCGGCGGATACGGGCCGGTGGCGTCGACGGCGTTGCCTTTGCCGTAGAGCGATTCGTTGTAGCCTTTTTTGTCGAACGCGATGTTGATCGCGTGGCGCACCCGCGCGTCGCTCATGTACTTGTGCGTGGTGTTCAGGGCGGTGTACGCGGTGGTCATCGCCGCCAGTTCATCGACTTTCAGGTTCGGGTCTTTCTTGATGCTCGGAATATCATCGGGCTTGGGATACAGCGCGACCTGGCATTCGTTGGCCTTGAGTTTCTGCAGGCGCACGTTGTTGTCGGTGGTGATTGCCAAAATCAGCGGATCAGCCGGCGGCTTGCCACGGAAGTACTCCGGGTTGGCCTTGAAGCGTACCTGGGCGTCCTTGGCATAGCGCGTGAAGATGAACGGCCCTGTGCCGATCGGCTTGGCGTTCAGGTCATCGGTGTTGCCGGACTTGAGCAACTGGTCGGCATATTCGGCGGAGTGGATCGAGGAGAATGCCATGGCCAGGTCGGCCAGGAAGGGTGCCTCAGGACGTGTCAGGGTAAAGACGACGGTGTAGTCATCGGTCTTCTCTACGCTCTTGAGCAGTTCCTTGAAGCCCATGCTTTCGAAGTAGGGGTAGCCCACAGCGGACTTTTTGTGCCAAGGGTGGTTCGGGTCCAGTTGGCGCTGGAAACTCCAAAGCACGTCGTCGGCGTTCATATTGCGCGTGGGTTTGAAATAGTCGGTGGTGTGGAACTTGACGTCGTCACGCAGGTGAAAGGTGTAGGTCAGGCCATCGGCACTGATATCCGGCAGGGCCTTGGCCAGTGCTGGAATCACTTCAGTGGTGCCGGGCTTGAAATCCACCAGGCGGTTGAACATGGTTTCAGCGGCGGCGTCGGCGGTGACGGCCGTGGTGTACAGAACCGGGTCAAAACCTTCCGGGCTGGCTTCGGTGCAGACCACCAGCGGTTTGGCCGAAACGCCGATCGCCACGCTCAGCAGCGCAGCGGCCATGGCGGCTTGTAACGGGAGCATTTTCATTCAGAACCCTCTGCAATCGATGGAGCCAGACAAGCGTAGACGGCAGGCTCGTCCTGAGCCCGCCGTGTACCTGGCGCTAATTAAAGAATATTGAACGGGATGGTGGTGACCAGGCGGAATTCACGGATGTTGCCGTCAGCCTGGTTTTCACTGGCGCGGTGGGTCACGTAGGTGCCACGAATGGTGGTTGCCTTGAGTGAGCCGCTCTGGATCGCGTAGGACGCGCCCACGCCATATTCCTGGTGGGTTTCGCCGTCCATCAGGCGCAGGTCGCTGCGGCGCACGCCCGATTCACCGTAGGCGGTGCCGGTGTAGTGAGTACCGTCGATACCCCAGCCGCGCGCCGAGTAGGCATTGAATTTCAGGCCTGGCACGCCGTATTCAGCCATGTTGAGGCCGTAGGCGATCTGGAAGGACTTCTCGTTCGGTCCGTTGAAGTCGGACGTCAGGGAGTTGGCCAGGTAGATGCCGTTGGTTTCGTGCAGGTAGTCGAAGTATTCGTCACCGTTGATGGCCTGGTAGGCGAAGGTCAGGCTGTGGGCCTGGTGAGTCAGGCCCAGAGACAACGAGTAAGTGTCGTTGTCGATCTTGCCCATCTTCTTGCTGCCGGTGTCGGTGGTTTTATAGTAGTTCAGGCCGGTGGTCAGACCCAGGACGCTGCTGTCGCCCAGTTCGTGAGTGGCGCCGACGTAGTACTGGTTCCAGAAGTCCTCGACGTTAGCCGCGAACACGCTGGTTTTCAGGCTCTTGAACGGCTGGTAGTTGAAGCCCAGGGTTTTCACCTTGTCGGTGGTCTGGCCGTTGCCGTATTCGGAACGGAACTTCGACAGGCTTTGTTCGGTACGCGGCGAAACGCGATCGAAGACGCCGCCCTGGAACGACAGGTTGCTGAATTCCTGGCTGTCGATCGAAATACCTTCAAAGCTCGAAGGCAGCGCACGGTTGCCGATGGTGTCGACGATTCCGCTGCTGAAGTTCTGACGACCGGCGGTCAGTGTGGTGTTCGAAGCGCGGAACTTGACGTTGGCCAGGCCCAGTTTGCTCCACTGGTCAACGGCGTCGCCGTTGGAGTCGGCCAGCGTACGGTTGGAACCACCCTTGATGTCGCGCTTGCTGCGATCCAGAACCAGGGCGTTATAGACGGCTACTTCGGTGCTCACGCCAATGGTGCCCTGGGTGAAGCCAGAGGTGCCGTTGAGGATGGTGCCTTGTACCCAGTTGGTGCGGTAGGCGTCGGTACGGGTCTCACCATGTTTTTCATAGGAGAATTTACCGCCACGGAATTTGTTTTCATTGGAAAACCAGTTCCGGGTGGTACCGCCCAGGCTCGCTCCGTCGATAAAGCCCTTGGCCTCGCTTTGGGCGCTGGTGCCGGCCAATGTGGTTGGAACGAAGTCCTGGCTTTGGGTTTCAGCGAAGGCGGTTGCCGTGATGCTGCTGATGGCCAGGGCCAGAAGCGCTTTGCTGCTCAATTTCATGGGTGGAGCTCCTTTGGTTCTCTTTTTATGCCGGTCTTTTTAGGTGAACCGGCTATTGGTGTGTAACTCGTTCAAGCTATTGCAAACGTTTGGCGTAGGAAAAATCCTAACAAAAGGCTGCGCGTTTGCAGCAGAGCCGTTCCCGCCCTGCGCAATCCGGTTATTTATTTTTATGGGTTGATACTGACGCCCGAGAACACGTTGCGGCCGAAGGGGCTTACCTTGAAGCCTTCGACTTTGGCGCTTAACGGCTGATTGACCGTCGAGTGGGCGACTGGCGTGATCGGCACCTGGGCTTTAAGCAGTTGCTGCGCCTGTTTGTACAGAACAGTCCTTTGTTCGCGGTCGGTAACGACCTTGGCTTGCTTGATCAGCTTGTCGTACGCCGGGTCGCACCACATGGAGTAGTTGTTCCCGCCGATGGCGTCGCAGCTGTAAAGGGTGCCCAGCCAGTTGTCCGGATCACCGTTGTCGCCGGTCCAGCCGATGAGGCTGATATCGTGCTCACCGTTCTTGGTGCGCTTGATGTATTCGCCCCACTCGTAGCTGACGATCTTGACCTTGAGGCCGATCTTGGCCCAGTCGTTCTGCAGCATCTCGGCCATCAGCTTGGCATTGGGGTTGTATGGCCGCTGCACGGGCATGGCCCACAAGGTGATCTCGGTGCCTTCCTTCACGCCGGCAGCCTTGAGCAGTTCCTTGGCTTTTTCCGGGTTGTAGGCGGCATCCTTGATGGTGTCGTCGTAGGACCACTGGGTAGGGGGCATCGCGTTGACCGCCAGTTGCCCGGCGCCCTGGTACACGGCGTTCAGGATGCTTTGCTTGTTGACTGCCATGTCCAGCGCCTGGCGCACTTCGAGCTGGTCGAAAGGTTTGTGGCGCACGTTGTAGGCGATGTAGCCGAGGTTGAAACCGGGCTTGGTCAACAGTTGCAGGTTCGGGTCGGCCTTGAGCGCGTCGACATCGGCCGGGCGCGGGTGCAGGGTCACCTGGCATTCGCCGGCCTTGAGTTTCTGCACCCGTACCGACGCGTCGGTGTTGATGGCGAAGATCAATTGATCGAGCTTGACCCGGCTCGGGTCCCAGTACTGTTTGTTCGCCACATAGCGGATCTGTGAATCCTTCTGGTAGCGCTGGAACACAAATGGGCCGGTGCCGATCGGCTTCTGGTTGATGTCGCTGGGCTTGCCTTCCTTGAGCAACTGCTCGGCGTATTCAGCCGAGAGGATCGCGGCGAAGCTCATGGCGATGTTCTGCACGAATGCAGCGTCGACCGTGTTCAGGGTCATCACCACGGTGTGCGGGTCGGTTTTCTCGACCTTGGCAATGTTCTTGTTCAGGCTCATCCCGTTGAAGTACGGAAACTCGGTGGGGTAGGCCTTGCGAAACGGATGGTCGGGGTCAAGCATGCGGTTGAAGGTGAACAGCACGTCGTCGGCGTTGAAGTCGCGCGTCGGCTTGAACTCCTTGTTGCTGTGGAACTTCACCCCTTCGCGCAGGTGGAAGGTGTAGGTCAGGCCGTCTTCGGAGATATCCCACTTGGTTGCCAGCCCAGGCACCACGTTGGTCGCGCCTTTTTCAAACTCGACGAGGCGGTTGTACAGAGGCTCTGCCGCATCGTTGTCGGTGGCGGTGGTGTATTGCGCAGTGTCGAACCCGGCGGGGCTGCCTTCGGAGCAGAACACCAGGCTCTTCTTGTCGGCGGCTTGGCCCATCGTGGCCACAGCCAGCAGGCTGGTGCCAAAAATTGCGGATAGAACGGTGGTATGGCGCATGACGATCCCGATCCTTGTTTGTAGTTATCAACCAGTCAGCAATCTCCCAGGCCTGGGGCCGAAGAGACCTGACTGATCCCACACACAGCAAGTGCCTTTCTCAGAATGAAGCTGCTGCTGTCCTACGACGTTATGGGTCGTGGATCCTGCAGTAAATGCGTCAAATCTGACTGACCTTGTAGGTAACGGAGCCGCGGATCGCAGTTCATTGCTGTAGGACGGCAATGAGTTCGCTGTGGTCTGTTTCCTACAGTCTCGGCGGATGTAATAACGGCGACGCTGGGAAGCGTCGCCGTTATAGATCCTTACTTGCCGCTTACGCTGACGCCGTAGAAGGAGTTCAAGCCAAACGGGCTGATCTTGAAGTCCTGCACGGTGTTGCGCATGGGTTGATACACCGTCGAGTGCGCGATAGGTGTCATCGGGACTGCATCTTTGAGGATATGTTGCGCCTGCTTGTACAGCTCGGTGCGTTTGGCGACATCCGATGTGGCCTTGGCTTCTTTTACGATGCCGTCGAATTTTTTGTCGCACCATTTGGAGAAGTTGTTACCGCTCAGCGAGTCGCAGCCGAACAGCACGTTCAGCCAGTTGTCCGGGTCACCATTGTCACCGCTCCAGCCAATGATCATGGCCTGGTTCTCGCCGCCTTTGGAGCGCTTGATGTACTCGCCCCACTCGTAGCTGGTGATTTTCACGTTGAGACCGATCTTCTTCCAGTCGTTCTGCAGCATTTCAGCCATCAGCTTGGCGTTCGGGTTGTACGGACGCTGAACCGGCATGGCCCACAGGACGATCTCGGTACCTTCCTTGATGCCGGCTTCCTTGAGCAGCGACTTGGCTTTCTCAGGATCGTACTTGGCGTCCTTGATGGTGGTGTCGTACGACCATTGGGTCGGCGGCATGGCGTTGACGGCCAACTGACCAGCACCCTGGTAGACGGAGTCGATGATCTGCTGTTTGTTCACCGCCATGTCCAGCGCCTGGCGCACGCGCAGGTCTGCCAGCGGGTTTGGCTGGTCACTGCCCTTGACCTTGTCCATGACGTTGTAAGCGATGTAGCCCAGGTTGAAACCGGCCTGGTGCGGCAGTTTCAGGTCCTTGTCTTCACCCAGCGCCTTGAGGTCGGCCGGACGTGGGAACAGGGTGACCTGGCATTCGTTTTTCTTGAGCTTCTGGATGCGTACCGATGGGTCGGTGGTGATGGCGAAGATCAGGTTATCGATCTTGACGTCCTCCGGCTTCCAGTAGTCTTTGTTGCCGGTGTAACGAATGTTGGAGTCTTTCTGATAGCTCTTGAACACGAACGGGCCAGTACCGACAGGCTTTTGGTTGATGTCGGCAGCTTTGCCTTCTTTCAACAGTTGCGCGGCGTATTCGGCCGACTGGATCGACGCGAAACTCATTGCCAGGTTCTGGATAAAGGCGGCGTCCACAGTGCCAAGGACGAACTTGACGGTGTGGTCATCGACTTTTTCGATGTTCTTGATGTTTGTGTCCATCCCCATGTCCGTGAAGTACGGGAACTCGGTGGGGTAGGCTTTGCGGAACGGATCGTCCTTGTTGATCATGCGGTTGAACGTGAAGAGCACGTCATCGGCATTGAAGGTACGCGTGGGTTTGAAGTACGGGGTGGTATGGAACTTCACGCCGTCGCGCAGGTGGAAGGTGTACGTCAGGCCATCTGGGGACACCTCCCAGCTGGTAGCCAGCCCAGGAGTTACAGCGGTGCCGCCGCGCTCGAACTGGGTCAGGCGGTTGAACATGGTTTCGGCCGAGGCATCGAAGTCTGTTCCGGTGGTGTACTGGCCCGGGTCAAAACCTGCGGGGCTGCCTTCGGAGCAGAACACCAGGTTAGTCGCCGCTTGGGCGAAAGGGGCTGCTGCCATAAGGCCAGCGCTGACTATTAGCGGAATGACTGCGTGTTTAAGCATGTTGGCCTCATGATTTGTTGTCATTTTTGGTGGTGAGGGCGACCTCGTGAGTCGGCCTGCGGATACTTATGCAGGGGCCATACCCATTGCAAGATGCAGAACCGTTGCGAGACTTAAAGTGTGGTACGAACGTACAGGAATGTCGCAATTATGAAAGTTTGTACATAATTACGTACGTATTGAGGTTTTTTTCGGTGCAGTGCGCGCACCAAAAAAGCCCAACCGAGGCGTCTGGCGCACTCGGTTGGGGCGGCGCTGTTACTTATCTAGACTGACACCATAGAACGGTGTGAGCCCAAAAGGGCTGATTTTGAAATCACGGACTTCCTTGCGCAGGGGCTGGAAAACCGTCGAGTTCGCAATAGGCGTTATAGGTACTTGTTCCTTGAGGATTTTTTGTGCCTGTTGATACCACTTGATGCGTTGCTCACGGTCGTTGCTGACCTTGGCCTGCTGCACCAGTTTGTCGTAGGCCGGGTTACACCATTTGGCGTAGTTGCTGCCCTTGACCGCGGCACAACTGTAGAGCACGCCGAGCCAGTTATCCGGGTCGCCATTGTCGCCGGTCCAGCCATAAATCATCGCATCGTGTTCGCCGTTTTTGGCGCGCTTGATGTATTCGCCCCACTCATAGCTGACGATGTTGGCTTTGATGCCGACTTTTCCCCAGTCCTGCTGGATCATTTGGGCGGACATCCGCGCATTCGGGTTGGAGGCGCGCTGGACAGTCATTGCCCACAGGTTGATGGTAGTACCGGGTGCAACTCCTGCTTCTTTTAGTAGCGCCCGGGCCTTGGTCGGATCATACGGGGCATCCTTGATTGCCGGGTCATAAGACCACTGCGCTGGAGGCAAGGCGTTTTGCGCCAATTGTCCGGCGCTCTGGTATACCGCCTTGATGATGGCCGGCTTGTCGATGGCCATATCCAGGGCCTGGCGTACTTTCAGCTGATCCAGTGGCGGGTGGGTCACGTTGTAGGCCAGAAACCCCAGGTTGAAACCGGCTTGTTGCAGCACCCGCAGGTTAGGGTCCTGCTTCATGACTTCGATATCGGACGGGCGCGGGTAACCGCTGACCTGGCATTCGCCGGCCTTGAGTTTCTGCAAGCGTGCGGCGGCGTCCGGGGTGATGGCGAATATCAGGTTGTCGAGCTTCACGTCCTCGGGCTTCCAATACTGCTTATTGGCCGCGTAGCGAATCTGCGAGTCTTTCTGATAGCGCTTGAACACGAACGGCCCTGTACCCACCGGCTTCTGGTTGATGTCTTCGGCCTTGCCTTCCTTTAATAACTGGGCGGCGTACTCGGCCGATTGCACGGAGGCGAAACTCATGGCCAGGTTCTGCACGAACGATGCGTCGACGTTGTTCAGGCTGAAACGCACGGTGTGCTCGTCGAGTTTGTCGACGCTCTTGATCGTGGTGTTCAAGCCCATGTCGGTGAAGTAGGGCGATTCGGATGGATACGCCTTGCGAAATGGGCTTTCAGCGTCCAGCAGGCGATTGAAGGTAAACAGCACATCGTCCGCATTGAAGTCGCGGGTGGGCGTGAAGTAATCGGTGGTGTGGAATTTCACCCCGTCGCGCAGATGGAAGGTATAGGTCAGGCCGTCGTTGGATACGTCCCAGCGGGTCGCCAGCCCGGGCTCGACTTCGGTGCCGCCGCGCTTGAACTGAGTCAGGCGGTTGAAGACCGTTTCGGCGGAGGCATCAAAGTCGGTACCGCTGGTGTACTGGCTGGGGTCGAAGCCGGCGGGGCTGGCTTCGGAGCAGTAGACCAGGGTGCTCGCCGCCTGGGCCATCGGCATGAAGGCCAGGAGTCCAGCGGCGAGGATGAGCGGTTTTACGGCGATTCTTTCCATGGAGACCCCTGAAATGGCAGGCATATATAAGCTGCCCAAACGAAAACGGCGGAACCGAGGTTACCGCCGTTAACGTTTGTCAGATAGGGGTCATTGCATCTGCACTTCGATCACGCCATCAGCGCTCATGTTGACCTGGCTGGTGCCGGCTTCGACTTGCGGGGTCGGCGCCGAATCCATCATGGCCGCCTTCATCATCATCCCGCCATTGCGGGCGTACGGTTGTGGGTAACCGTTGGTGTTGAAGTTCAGGTTGACGATCTTGTAGCCCTTGCCGCCCAGAGCATCAGTGGCCAGTTGCGCGCGGGCCTTGAAGGCGGCAACGGCCTCTTTGAGCAGGGCATCTTCACTGGCCTTGCGCGTGGCATCGGCGATGGCGAAGTCCATGTTTTCCATTTTCAGGGTGTTGAGCATTTCACCGGTGAGCTTGGACAGCGCCGGGAAGTCTGCGCTTTCCAGGCGCAGTTCGGCGCGCTCACGCCAGCCGGTGATCTTCTGGTTCTTGCTGTCGTAGATCGGGTAGCTGTTGCGGCTGCCCTGGCGCAGGGTCACCGCTTTGACTTCACGGGCCTGGTCCAGGGCCTTGTTCAGGGTGGTGGTGATTTCGGCAGCGAGTTTGGCAGGGTCGCTGTTTTGGGATTCGGTGTAGAGGGTGACGATCATCTTGTCGCGGGCAACCTCCTGGCTGGCCTCGGCACGCAGGGAAATCTGGTTGTAGTTCAGCCCTTCTGCCGCCATGGCCGGCAGGCTGGCCAGGGTGGCAACGCCGAGGGTGATAACAGCTGCACTGCGAATGAAACGAGACATGGAAGTTCCTTGTGAAAGTCGTGTTGGGACAGTCGTGTCCGGTATGACTGTAGACGGGAGCGGTGGGTTCTTCGGGTTTACACATTCGCTACAAGTTACGAGGGGCCGACGAGCGGTCATCTGCCCGGCCTGCGTCAAAGAGCCACACACGCCGTGCCGTGCGGTCTGCTTCGTTTATACTCCTGCCGATCCGCCTGCTGCGCTCACCGGGAGAGCTCATGCTCGCCGCCGTAAAACTGACTTCCGCCACCCGCCAGAACCTCTGGCGTCTGACGTTCATTCGCACCTTGGTACTGGCCGCCCAGGCCGGCTCCGTCGGGCTTGCGTATTGGTTTGACCTGTTGCCGCTGCCATGGCTGCAACTGGGCGTGACCCTGGCATTTTCCACGGTGCTATGCGCGTTCACTGCTATTCGCCTGCGTACCACGTGGCCAGTGACCGAGCTGGAATATGCCCTTCAATTGGCGTGCGACCTGTTTATCCACAGTGTCTTGCTGTATTTCTCGGGGGGGTCCACCAACCCCTTTGTTTCTTATTACCTGGTGCCGCTGACGATCGCTGCCGTGACGCTGCCGTGGCGCTATTCGGTGGTACTGTCGGGCATTGCGTTGACGCTCTACACCTTGCTGCTGGCGCAGTTCTATCCGTTGCAAACCTTCCCCATCGCCCGGGAAAACCTGCAGATCTACGGGATGTGGCTGAGCTTTGCGCTGTCCGCTGCCGTCATCACCTTTTTTGCGGCGCGAATGGCTGAAGAGTTGCGCCGCCAGGAGGAACTGCGCGCCATTCGCCGCGAAGAGGGCCTGCGCGACCAGCAATTGCTGGCCGTCGCGACCCAGGCCGCCGGCGCCGCCCATGAACTGGGCACGCCGCTGGCAACCATGAGCGTGCTGCTCAAGGAAATGACTCAGGATCATCATGACCCGGCCCTGCAGGATGACCTCAGTGTGCTGCAGGAGCAGGTCAAACAGTGCAAGCTGACCTTGCAGCAACTGGTGCGTGCTGCCGAAGCCAATCGCCGCCTGGCGGTTGAAATGCAGGATGTGACCCAGTGGATCGACGAAGCGCTGAACCGCTGGCATCTGATGCGCCCCGAGGCCAGTTACCGCTTTCATCTATTGGGGCAGGGCAGTGTGCCGCGCATGGCGCCGCCGCCGGACCTGACCCAGGCGCTGCTGAACCTGTTGAACAATGCGGCCGACGCCTGCCCCGAGGGCTTGGGCGTGCAGTTGGACTGGGACGCGGAAAACGTGACCATCAGCATTCGTGACCACGGTGCGGGCGTGCCGCTGGCCATTGCCGAGCAGATCGGCAAACCCTTCTTTACCACCAAGGGCAAAGGCTTCGGCCTGGGCCTGTTTTTGAGCAAGGCCAGCGTGACCCGCGCGGGCGGCTCAGTGAAGCTCTATAGTCATGAGGAAGGTGGCACGCTTACCGAGCTGCGCCTGCCCCGTGTCGCACGAGGAGATATCGATGAGTGACGAGATCCAAGTCGAAGGCGAAGAACTGCCGCACCTGTTGCTGGTAGATGACGACGCTACCTTTACCCGCGTCATGGCGCGGGCCATGAGCCGTCGCGGTTTTCGCGTGAGCACCGCCGGTTCCGCCGAAGAGGGCCTGACTATCGCCCAGGCCGACCTGCCGGACTACGCCGCGCTCGACCTGAAAATGGACGGCGACTCAGGCCTGGTGCTGCTGCCCAAGTTGTTGGAGCTCGACCCGGAAATGCGCGTGGTGATCCTCACCGGTTATTCGAGCATCGCCACCGCCGTCGAGGCGATCAAGCGCGGCGCCTGCAACTACCTGTGCAAACCGGCGGACGCCGACGACGTACTGGCCGCCTTGCTCTCCGAGCACGCCGACCTCGATACCCTGGTGCCGGAAAACCCGATGTCGGTGGACCGTCTGCAGTGGGAGCACATCCAGCGCGTGCTGACCGAGCACGAAGGCAATATCTCGGCCACCGCCCGCGCTCTGGGGATGCACCGCCGCACCTTGCAGCGCAAGCTGCAGAAGCGTCCGGTACGGCGCTGAACGCCGGCTGAACAATCTGTTTCAGGCTGTACGGAGCTGCGAACCGATCCTCTATGATCGGTTCAAACGCCTGCCATCTTTTCCTACCGAGCCTGAACGATGAATCAAAACGCTGAGTATTCTGCGGTCAATGACGCCGTGCGTGGGCAATTCTTTCGCCGAACCTGGGCGATGATCACGCCCTATTGGCGCAGTGAAGAGAAAGGCAAGGCCTGGTTGTTGCTCGCTGTCGTGATTGGCTTGTCGCTGTTCAGCGTGGCAATTTCCGTGTGGCTCAACCACTGGTACAAGGATTTCTACAACGCTCTGGAGAACAAGGACACGGCTGCCTTCTGGCGACAGATCGGCTACTTCTGCGGGATCGCGGCGGTGGCTATTCTCGGCGCGGTCTACCGCCTGTACCTGACGCAGATGCTGACCATTCGCTGGCGTGCCTGGCTCACCGAAAAGCACTTCGCCCGCTGGCTGGCCGACAAAAACTACTACCAGCTGGAGCAGGGCGGCTACACCGATAACCCCGACCAGCGGATTTCCGAAGACCTCAACACCTTCACCTCCAGCACGTTGAGCCTGGGCCTGGGCCTGTTGCGCAACGTGGTCAGCCTGGTGTCGTTCTCGATCATCCTGTGGGGCGTATCGGGCAGCATCGAAGTATTCGGCGTCACCATTCCCGGCTACATGTTCTGGTGTGCGCTGTTGTACGCCGCCGTCGGCAGTTGGCTGACGCACCTGATCGGCCGCCGCTTGATAGGTTTGAGCAACCAGCAACAACGCTTCGAAGCGGACCTGCGTTTCTCCATGGTGCGCGTGCGTGAGAACGCCGAGAGCATCGCCTTGTACAATGGCGAGCCGAATGAAAATCAACGCCTGAGCGCACGGTTCGGCAAGGTTTGGCATAACTTCTGGGACATTATGAAAGTGTCCAAGCGCCTGACGTTTTTCACCGCCGGCTACGAACAGATTGCCACCGTCTTTGCGTTTGTTGTGGCCGCGCCGCGCTACTTTTCCGGCAAGATCGAACTGGGTGAGCTGATGCAAATCAACTCGGCGTTCGGCAACGTGCAAGGCAACTTCAGTTGGTTCATCAGCGCTTATTCCGACCTGGCCGGCTGGCGCGCGACCAGCGACCGTCTACTGAGTTTTCAACAGGCCATGAGCGAAAACGAGCAACGCCCGGCGACTATCGACGTCAGTGCGCAGGGCGAACGCCTGGTGGTGCAAGGCTTGGGCATGAACCTGGCGGATGGTCGTCACCTGCTCACCGATGCCAACATGATCGTGGAGCCGGGTCAGCGCGTCATGCTCAGCGGCCGCTCCGGCAGCGGTAAAAGTACCTTGCTGCGTGCGATGGGGCACCTTTGGCCTGCCGGCCACGGCAGTATTCGCCTGCCGGACAAACGTTACCTGTTCCTGCCGCAGAAGCCCTACCTGCCGATTGGCACACTCAAGGCCGTGTTGAGTTATCCACAGGACGACAGCGTCTACTCGGCAGAACGTTATGCACAGGTCCTGGAAACCTGCCGCTTGCCGCATCTGGTTGGCTGTCTTGATGAGGCCAACCACTGGCAACGCATGCTTTCACCGGGGGAGCAGCAACGCCTGGCCTTCGCCCGCGCCCTGTTGTTCGCACCGCAGTGGCTGTACATGGACGAGGCTACTTCCGCCATGGATGAAGAGGATGAAGCAACGCTTTATCAGGCGCTTATCGATGAACTGCCGGGCCTGAGTATCGTCAGCGTCGGCCACCGCAGCAGCCTCAAGCGCTTCCATGGGCGGCATGTGCGGATTGAGGGTGGGTGGTTGCAGGAGCAGCCTGTGGCCTGAACGCGGTCAAAATGTGGGGCGAGCAAGCCCGCTCCCACAGCCGCTGGTCTTGAGAATGAGCACTTAACAAAAAGCCCGGCTGATCATCGATCAGCCGGGCTTTTTTTGTGCTTGGAGAAGACTTACTTCTTCAAGCCGTAATGCTCATCCAGCATGCCGGGGGCGTTCGGCGTTTTTGGCGCGTAGTCCCGTGGTGGCTCCTGGTTTTCCCGTGGTGGGGTCAGGCGCTCACGTGGGGCTTGCGGTGCATCGGAATGCAGCGCGGCCAGCAGGCGCTGACGGGTGATGTCGTCGAGGGCCAGGCGGTTGGCGCCATCGGCGAGGTGGTCCTGTACTTCCTGGTAGCTCTGGGTGAGCTTCTTGACCAGGGTCGCGGTGCTGTTGAAGTGGGTAACAACCTCGTTCTGATAACTGTCAAAACGTTCCTGAATGTCATCCAGCTGACGCTGCGTGCGGTTAGGCGCGGCATTTGGCAGCAGGCGAGCAACCAGGAATCCAATGGCGACACCGGCAACCAGGGCGAGAGTCGGCAACAACCAAACTAAGAGCGAGTGTTCCACGAGTCCTTCCTCTATAAACGGCTTTGCTTTACGTTAACGGCTCGGACCTGCGCTGTATACCGCGATTAAGCTCGCAATCATGCCATGCACAGACTTTTAGCTAGACGAGTCGACCCCTTGAGAGGTCACGGAGTTCATCCTTGCTCATGCGTGAAACCCCCGTTTTGATCGAAGGCCCGGTGGGTCAATTGGAAGCCTTGTACCTGGATCACCCCGAGCCACGTGGCCTGGCGCTGATCTGCCACCCCAATCCGGTGCAGGGTGGGACCATGCTCAATAAAGTCGTGTCGACCCTGCAACGCACCGCCCGCGATGCGGGTTTGATTACTTTGCGTTTCAACTACCGTGGTGTCGGTGCCAGTGCCGGTACCCACGACATGAGCACCGGTGAAGTGGATGACGCCGAAGCAGCCGCGACCTGGCTGCGGGAAAAACACCCGGACTTGCCGATCACGCTGCTCGGTTTTTCCTTCGGCGGCTATGTGGCTGCCAGCCTCGGCGGGCGCCTGGAAGCCAAGGGTGAAAAGCTTGCGCACTTGTTCATGGTGGCGGCGGCGGTGATGCGCCTGCGCGATACGGACCCGCTGCCGCTGGGCTGCCCACTGACCCTGATCCAGCCGGAAACCGACGAAGTGGTCGACCCCCAGACCGTCTACGACTGGTCCGCTGCCCTCAAACGCCCCCATGAGCTGCTGAAAGTGGCAGAATGCGGACACTTTTTTCATGGCAAGCTGACCGATCTCAAGGATCTGGTACTGCCGCGCCTCTCGAATTGATAGCAGTCTGATAAGCGATTACCCATGACGACTCGTACCCGTATCCTCACCGGCATCACCACCACCGGCACGCCGCACCTGGGCAACTACGCCGGCGCGATCCGCCCGGCGATTCTCGCCAGCCAGGACGCCAATGCCGATTCCTTCTACTTTCTGGCTGACTACCACGCCCTGATCAAATGCGATGACCCGCAGCGCATCCAGCGCTCGCGTATGGAAATCGCCGCGACCTGGCTGGCCGGCGGCCTGGATGTGAACCGGGTAACGTTCTATCGCCAGTCCGATATCCCGGAAATCCCCGAACTGACCTGGCTGCTGACCTGCGTGGCCGCCAAGGGCTTGCTCAATCGTGCCCATGCCTATAAGGCCTCGGTGGACAAGAACGTGGAAGCCGGTGAAGACCCGGATGCGGGCATCAGCATGGGCCTGTACAGCTACCCGGTACTGATGGCGGCGGACATCCTGATGTTCAACGCGCACAAGGTGCCTGTCGGCCGTGACCAGATCCAGCACGTGGAAATGGCCCGTGACATTGGCCAGCGCTTCAACCACCTGTTCGGCAACGGTAAAGAATTCTTCACCATGCCCGAGGCGTTGATCGAAGAAAGCGTCGCCACCTTGCCGGGCCTGGATGGCCGCAAGATGTCCAAGAGCTACGACAACACCATCCCGTTGTTCACCAGCGCCAAGGACATGAAAGACGCCATCTCGCGCATCGTCACCGACTCCCGTGCGCCCGGCGAAGCCAAAGACCCGGATAACTCGCACCTGTTCACCCTGTACCAGGCGTTTGCTACGCCGGCCCAGGAGCAGGAGTTCCGCGCCGAACTGCTGCAGGGCCTGGGCTGGGGGGAGGCGAAGAATCGCCTGTTCCAACTGCTGGATGGCCAACTGGGCGAAGCTCGTGAGCGTTACCATCAGCTGATGTCGCGCCCCTCGGACATGGAAGACCTGTTGCTGATCGGCGCCAAGAAAGCGCGCGCCGTGGCCGCACCGTTCCTGGCCGAGCTGCGTGAAGCGGTGGGCCTGCGTTCGTTTGTCGAACAGACAGCAGCGCCGGTCGCCGCCAAAAAGAAAGCGGCGAAAGCGGCGCGTTTCGTGAGCTTTCGCGAAGACGACGGCAGTTTCCGTTTCCGTTTGCTGGCGGCCGATGGCGAGCAACTGCTGCTGTCGCGCAACTTTGCCGATGGCAAAGCCGCGGGTGCGGTGACCAAGCAGTTGCAAAGCGGTGACCCACTGGACGTACGCAGCGAAGCCCTGGGCTTCACCGTATGGCTGGGCGGCGAGGCCGTGGCCGACAGTGCCAAGTTCGCCGACGAACAGTCGCGCGATGCGGCCATCGCCGCATTGCGCGTAGCGTTGACCCCTATCGAGGATTAACCCGACCAAGGGTTGATTGCCATTATCCAGGGCCGTCGCTACAGTGACGGCCCGTTTTTGTTGCCTTGCTAACGAAATTATGACGCCCCTAGAACGATATCAAGCTGATCTGAAACGCCCTGAGTTCTTCCATGACGCGGCTCAGGAAAATGCGGTGCGTCATTTACAGCGCCTGTACGACGACCTGCTCGCGGCCTCGCAAAGCAAGCCCGGGATGCTCAGCAAGCTGTTTGGCAAGAAAGACCGCACGCCGGTCAAGGGCCTGTACTTTTGGGGCGGCGTGGGGCGCGGCAAGACTTATTTGGTCGACACCTTCTTCGAAGCGCTGCCGTTCAAGGAAAAGGTGCGGACGCACTTCCACCGCTTCATGAAGCGTGTGCACGAAGAGATGAAGACCCTGCCGGGCGAGAAAAACCCCCTGACCATCATCGCCAAGCGGTTCTCCGAAGAAGCGCGGGTGATCTGCTTCGATGAGTTCTTCGTCTCCGACATCACCGACGCCATGATCCTCGGCACCCTGATGGAAGAGTTGTTCAAGAACGGCGTGACCCTGGTCGCGACTTCGAACATCGTGCCCGATGGCCTGTACAAGGACGGCCTGCAACGTGCGCGCTTCCTGCCGGCCATCGCGCTGATCAAGCAGAACACCGAAATCGTCAACGTCGACAGCGGCGTCGACTACCGCCTGCGTCACCTTGAGCAAGCCGAGCTGTTCCACTTCCCGCTGAACGAAGCGGCCCACGAGAGCTTGAAAAAGAGCTTCCGTGCGCTGACGCCGGAATGCACTCAGGCGGTGGAAAACGACAAGCTGATGATCGAAAACCGCGAAATCATTGCACTGCGTACGTGCGATGACGTGGCGTGGTTCGACTTCCGTGCGCTCTGCGACGGCCCGCGCAGCCAGAACGACTACATCGAACTGGGCAAGATCTTCCACGCGGTGATCTTGAGCGGCGTCGAACAGATGAGCGTCACCACCGACGACATCGCGCGGCGCTTTATCAACATGGTCGACGAGTTCTACGACCGTAACGTCAAGCTGATCATCTCGGCGGAAGTCGAGCTGAAGGATCTGTATACCGGCGGGCGCTTGAACTTCGAATTCCAGCGCACGCTGAGCCGTTTGCTGGAAATGCAGTCCCACGAGTTCCTGTCGCGCGGACACAAACCCTAAGACCAGCTTCTGTGGCGAGGGAGCTTGCTCCCGCTGGGCTGCGCAGCAGCCCCAAAAGCTTAGGAACGCTGCGCGCTGGAGCGCCAGCCCGGTCCAGCGGGAGCCAGCTCCCTCGCCACAGTAAATCTACGCCGCTTGCTGGAACTGCTGGCGGTATTGGTTCGGCGACAACTCGGTGTGCTGCCTGAACAACCGCGCAAAGAAACTCGCATCGTCATACCCCACCTCATAACTGATGGTCTTGATGCTCTTGCGGCTGCCCGAGAGCAGGCCCTTGGCCGTCTCGATTCGCAGGCGTTGCAGATAATGCAGCGGCTTGTCACCGGTGGCCGTCTGGAAGCGGCGCATGAAATTGCGGATGCTCATGCCGTGTTCGCGCGCGACATCTTCAAAGCGGAACTTGTCGGCGAAGTGCTCTTCGAGCCAGTGCTGGATCTGCAGGATGATCACGTCCTGGTGCAGCTTCTGCCCGCCAAAACCGATGCGTCCCGGTGCGTAGTTGCGCTGCACTTCGTAGAGGATATCGCGGGCCACGGCCTGGGCGATGTTGGCGCCGCAGAAACGTTCGATCAGGTAGATGTAGAGGTCGCATGCCGACGTGGTACCGCCGGCGCAATACAGGTTGTCGGCATCGGTGAGGTGTTTGTCCTGGTTGAGTTGGACCTTGGGGAAACGCTCGCTGAAGGCATTGAAGAAGCGCCAGTAGGTCGTCGCTTCCTTGCCATCGAGCAAGCCGGCCTCAGCCAGCCAGAACACCCCGGTGGCTTCGCCGCAGAGCACGGCGCCACGGCTGTGTTGTTCGCGCAGCCAGGGCAGCACTTGCGGGTAGCGCGTGCAGAGGGCACCGAAATCGTCCCAGAAGGCCGGCAACACGATGATGTCGGCGTTTTCCAGGCCGCCATCCACCGGCATGATCACATCGCTGAAGCTACGCACCGGTTGCCCGTCGGGGCTGACCAGGCGCGTTTCGAATGCCGGGGTCAGGCCCAGGCCCTGCTGTTTGCCATAGCGCAGGCTGGCGAGGTGGAAGAAATCCTTGGCTTGCATGAGGGTTGAAGCGAATACCCGATCAATGGCCAAAATGCTGACGCGCCGCAAGGGCGTGGAGATTTGGTTAGACATAATTTCATTTATTCTTATAGGGGAAAGTGGTCACCAGACGGCTGGATCGTCTTATTTTTTGTCGCATGTGTCCAGTGTCCCGTGACGCCATCGCGGCATAGTCTCTGTGGGCTCGTCCTTGTCCGACAATCCTTGCAGGTGACCCATGATTCCCAGAACCTTGTTCAGCCCGGAGCACGAACTCTTTCGCGAGAGTGTGCGCACCTTCCTCGAAAAAGACGCGGCGCCATTCCACGGGCAATGGGAGAAGCAGGGCTACATCGACCGTAATTTATGGCGCAGGGCAGGGGAGGCGGGAATGCTGTGTTCCCATCTGCCGGAGGCGTATGGCGGGCTGGGGGCAGACTTCCTCTACAGCGCGGTTGTGATCGAGGAAATCAGTCGCCTGGGTCTGACCGGAATCGGGTTCTCTTTGCATTCGGATATCGTTGCGCCCTACATCCTGCATTACGGCAGCGAGGCGCTGAAGCACAAATACCTGCCCAAACTGATCTCGGGCGAGATGGTCACGGCCATTGCGATGACCGAGCCGGGCGCCGGTTCCGACCTGCAGGGCGTTAAGACCACAGCAGTCCTGGACGGTGATGAGTACGTGATCAATGGCTCCAAGACCTTCATCACCAACGGCTACCTGGCCGAGTTGGTGATCGTCGTGGCCAAGACCGATCCCAAGGCCGGCGCCAAGGGCACCAGCCTGTTTCTGGTCGAAGCCGACACGCCGGGCTTTGACAAGGGCAAGCGTCTGGAGAAGGTGGGCATGAAGGCTCAGGATACCTCGGAGCTGTTTTTCCAGGACGTGCGCGTGCCCAGGGAAAACCTGTTGGGCCAGGCGGGCATGGGGTTCGCTTACTTGATGCAGGAGTTGCCCCAGGAGCGTTTGACTGTCGCGATTGGTGCCTTGGCGTCCGCCGAGGCTGCGTTGGAGTGGACCTTGGAATACACCCGAGAGCGCAAAGCGTTCGGCAAGGCCATTGCGGATTTCCAGAACACTCGCTTCAAGCTCGCAGAGATGGCGACCGAGATTCAGATTGGCCGTGTGTTCGTCGATAAGTGCATGGCATTGCATCTGGAGGGCAAGCTTGATGTGCCTACGGCGGCGATGGCCAAGTACTGGGCGACGGACCTGCAGTGCAAGGTGCTCGATGAGTGCGTGCAGTTGCATGGCGGTTACGGCTTCATGTGGGAATACCCGATTGCCCGGGCCTGGGCGGATGCGCGGGTGCAGCGGATCTATGCGGGTACCAATGAAATCATGAAGGAAATTATTGCGCGGGCGCTTTGAATGGGTGTGTGGCTGATGGCCTCATCGGAAGCAGGCCCACATTTGAACTATTCATCCATCAAATGTAGGGCTTGCTCCCGATAGCGGCCTAAAGGTCAATCAAGGCGCTGGATTCGGATGATCCTTCTGGATCGCCTCAATCCCTTCCAACACTTCCTTCGACAGCTTCAGGTCAGCGCTGGCAATGTTGCTGTCCAGCTGCGCAAGCGTTGTGGCCCCGATAATGTTGCTGGTCACGAACGGCTGCTGCGTCACGAATGCCAGTGCCATCTGTGCCGGGTCCAGGCCGTGTTCACGCGCCAGCGCGACGTAACGGCTGCACGCGGCTTCCGACTGCGGGTTGAAGTAGCGGCTGAAGCGGCTGTATTCGGTCAGGCGTGCCTTTGCGGGGCGTGCGCCGCCTTCGTACTTGCCGCTGAGCATGCCGAACGCCAGGGGTGAATAGGCCAGCAGGCCGCATTGTTCGCGAATGGCGACTTCCGCCAAGCCCACTTCGAAGCTGCGGTTGAGCAGGTTGTAGGGGTTCTGGATCGACACTGCACGGGTCCAGCCGCGCGCTTCAGCCAGCGCCAGGAACTTCATGGTGCCCCATGGGGTTTCGTTGGACAGGCCGATGTGGCGGATCTTGCCGGCCTTCACCTGTTCATCCAGTGCCTCGAGGGTTTCTTCCAGCGGGGTGAGGTCGTCTTCGTCCTTGTGCTTGTAGCTCAGTTGGCCGAAGAAGTTGGTGCTGCGTTCCGGCCAGTGCAGTTGATAGAGGTCGATCCAGTCGGTTTGCAGGCGCTTGAGGCTGGCATCCAGGGCTTCGACGATGTGCTTGCGGTTGTGGCGCAGGTGGCGGTCGCGGATGTAGTCGATGGTATTGCCGGGGCCGGCGATCTTGCTGGCCAGGACCCAGTCGGCACGGTCGCCGCGACTCTTGAAGTAGTTGCCGATATAACGCTCGGTGGTGGCGTAGGTTTCGGCCTTGGGTGGCACCGGGTACATCTCGGCCGTATCGAGGAAGTTGATCCCCGCGGCCTTGGCCCGTTCGATCTGCGCGAAGGCCTCTGCCTCGCTGTTCTGCTCACCCCAGGTCATGGTGCCCAAGGCTATCGCGCTCACGTTCAGATCCGTACGGCCCAGCTGTCGATAATCCATCGGGTACTCCTTCAGGGAAAACAATCATAAAAGCAGGTTGAATTTTTTTTCGCAATCTGCATAATTGCCCACCTCTTTCTGCAGTGGAAGTGATGCGCCGCCTGCCGAAGAATCTTGCCGTTGAACGGACGCGCCGACCCGAGCCCCCGATAGCGTCTGTATCCGGCTGCCTTTGACCTTGTCAAAGTACGCACTATTCAGTAAGATCCGCCGTCTAAATTTACAGGCGGCCCCTGAGGCTATTAAAGAATGACAACTTTTACTGCAAAACCGGAAACAGTTCAGCGCGACTGGTTTGTCGTCGACGCCGCTGGTCAGACCCTGGGTCGTCTGGCCACTGAAGTCGCCAGCCGTCTGCGTGGCAAGCACAAGCCTGAGTACACCCCGCACGTTGATACCGGTGACTACATCGTCATCATCAACGCTGAGCAGGTTCGTGTAACCGGCAACAAAGCAAGCGACAAAATGTACTACCGTCACTCCGGTTTCCCAGGCGGTATCAAGTCTTCCAACTTCGAAGGCCTGATTTCCAAGAAGCCTGAAGCCCCGATCGAAATCGCGGTCAAAGGCATGCTGCCGAAGGGCCCACTGGGTCGCGATATGTTTCGCAAGCTGAAAGTCTATGCGGGCGCAGCTCACCCTCATGCTGCTCAGCAGCCCCAAGAACTGAAGTTTTAACGGAATAGTTCATTATGTCGGCGACTCAAAATTACGGCACTGGCCGTCGCAAAACCGCAACCGCACGCGTTTTCCTGCGTCCGGGCACTGGTAACATCTCGATCAACAACCGCTCCCTGGATAACTTCTTCGGCCGCGAAACTGCCCGCATGGTAGTTCGTCAGCCGCTGGAACTGACCGAGACAGTTGAAAAGTTCGACATCTACGTCACCGTTATCGGTGGCGGTGTAAGTGGTCAAGCTGGCGCAATCCGCCACGGCATCACTCGCGCGCTGATGAGCTACGACGAAACCCTGCGTAGCGCTCTGCGCAAAGCTGGCTTCGTTACTCGCGATGCCCGTGAAGTTGAACGTAAGAAAGTCGGTCTGCGTAAAGCGCGTAAGCGTCCGCAGTACTCGAAGCGTTAATTCGCTTTACGTTCCACAAAAACGCCCAGTCTCCTCACGGAGCTGGGCGTTTTTTATTGCCTGCGATTTGTGCAGAAAATTTGCCGTGACAACTTGCCACATCCGTAGACCCCCTATACTACAAGGCTTGGAGAGGGAGCCCCGGGCAATTCCCTTGTCATACGTGGGGCTTTTCATTACCATCCGTCAAAATTTTTATAAGTAAAGATTCAACACTTAGTAGACGCCTGATTTAACAGGCCAAAAAGCTGATGGGAGAGGACTGAATGAGCAATGACGGCGTGAATGCAGGCCGGCGTCGCTTCTTGGTAGCAGCCACATCCGTGGTGGGTGCTGCAGGAGCGGTGGGGGCTGCGGTCCCGTTCGTGGGGTCATGGTTTCCCAGTGCCAAGGCGAAAGCCGCAGGTGCACCGGTGAAGGTGAATGTCAGCAAGATCGACCCAGGCCAGCAGATGATTGCTGAGTGGCGCGGTCAGCCAGTGTTCATCGTTCGTCGTACCGAGGAGATCCTGGGAAATCTGAAGAAAATCGAAGGTCAACTGTCTGACCCCGACTCGAAGAATTCCGACCAACCCGCTTACGTAGATAAGGAAATCCGTTCGATCAAGCCGGAGATTCTGCTGCTGATCGGTATCTGCACCCACCTGGGTTGCTCGCCTACTTTCCGCCCTGAAGTTGCTCCTGCCGACCTTGGCAAAGATTGGGTCGGTGGTTATTTCTGCCCTTGCCACGGTTCTCACTACGACCTGGCTGGTCGCGTCTACAAAGCACAACCCGCACCCTTGAACCTGCCAGTTCCGCCACATCATTACGAGACTGACAGTGTCATTGTCATTGGCGTCGACGAGGGGGAGAAAGCCTGATGAGCAAGTTCATGGATTGGGTGGATGCGCGCTTCCCCGCCACTAAAATGTGGGAAGACCATCTCAGCAAATATTACGCACCAAAAAACTTCAACTTCTTCTATTTCTTCGGCTCCCTGGCACTGCTGGTGCTGGTCAACCAGATCGTCACCGGCGTCTGGCTGACGATGAGCTACACCCCGTCGGCGGAAGAGGCGTTCGCCTCCGTCGAATACATCATGCGTGACGTCGAGTACGGCTCGATCCTGCGCCTGCTGCACTCCACAGGCGCTTCGGCGTTCTTCATCGTCGTCTACCTGCACATGTTCCGTGGCCTGCTCTACGGTTCGTACCAGAAGCCCCGCGAACTGGTGTGGGTCTTCGGCATGCTGATCTACCTGGCGCTGATGGCCGAAGCCTTCATGGGTTACTTGCTGCCATGGGGCCAGATGTCGTACTGGGGCGCCCAGGTGATCATCTCGCTGTTTGGCGCGATCCCGGTCATCGGCAACGACCTGACCCAGTGGATCCGTGGTGACTACCTGATCTCCGGCATCACCCTGAACCGCTTCTTCGCCTTGCACGTCGTGGCCTTGCCGATCGTGATTCTCGGCCTGGTAGTGCTGCACATCCTGGCGCTTCACGAAGTGGGTTCCAACAACCCGGACGGCGTGGATATCAAGAAGCACAAAGACGAAAACGGCGTACCGCTGGATGGCATTCCATTCCACCCGTACTACACCGTGAAGGACATCGTCGGCGTAGTGGTCTTCCTGTTTATCTTCTGCTCGATCGTGTTCTTTTTCCCGGAGATGGGTGGTTATTTCCTGGAGAAGCCTAACTTCGAACAGGCCAACGCTTTCAAGACCCCCGAGCATATTGCACCGGTCTGGTACTTCACGCCGTTCTACGCCATCTTGCGGGCAATCCCCGACAAGCTGATGGGCGTGATGGCGATGGGCGCTTCGATCGCGCTGCTGTTCGTGCTGCCGTGGCTTGATCGAAGCCCGGTCAAGTCCATGCGCTACAAAGGCTGGCTGAGCAAAATCTGGCTGTGGGTATTCTGCATCGCCTTCGTGATCCTGGGTGTATTGGGTGTACTGGCGCCGACCCCTGAGCGTACGCTGCTGTCGCAGATCTGCACCTTCCTGTACTTCGCTTACTTCATTCTGATGCCGTTCTACACCCGGCTCGAGAAGACCAAACCGGTTCCGGAAAGGGTGACTGGCTGATGAAAAAGTTATTCGTTGCTTTGATGCTTGCGGCGCTGCCGCTCCTGTCCTTCGCGGCCGAGCATGGGCCTGATCTGGAAAAAGTCGACATCGACGTATCCGACAAAGCTGCCCTGCAAGACGGTGCGCGCACCTTCGCCAACTACTGCATGGGCTGCCATAGCGCCAAGTTCCAGCGCTATGAGCGCGTTGCCGATGACCTGGGCATCCCACACGAAGTGATGCTCGACAAGCTGGTGTTCACCGGTGCCAAGATTGGCGACCACATGAACATCGGCATGCAGCCGGCGGACGCCAAGGCCTGGTTCGGTGCCGCACCGCCCGATCTGACCCTGGTAGCGCGCGTGCGTGGGACCGATTGGTTGTATGGCTACCTGAAATCCTTCTATGAAGACCCGGCGCGCCCATGGGGTGTGAACAACAAAGTGTTCCCGAACGTCGGTATGCCTAACGTTCTGGTCAGCCTGCAGGGCCGGCAAGTGGTAGGATGCAAACAGGTTCAGGTCGTTGAAGATGGGAAGAAGCAATATGATCCGTTGACCGGTACGCCTTTGACTCATGAAGCGTGCGATCAACTGACCATCGTGCCCAAGACCGGTACGCTGAACGAAGAGCAGTTCGACGAGAAGGTCAAGAACCTGGTGACCTTCCTGGCCTACTCGGCCAATCCGGTCAAACTGCAGCACCAACGTATCGGCACCTATGTATTGCTGTACCTGGCTTTCTTCTTCGTATTCGCTTATCTGCTCAAGCGCGAATACTGGAAGGATGTGCATTGATCCAACCGTAAGCAATTGCTGTTAATCTTGCGCGCCCAGCGGCATCTCTGAACATGTAGCAGTCTGGTTGAACCGGACGTTACGGAGATGCTCACTGGGCGCGCTCGTTTTTGAGCTTTCGATAATTTCAACAAGCGAGGAGGACCGCCATGGGCGTGACCAATCGGTTGGCCTGTTACTCCGACCCCGCCGACCACTATTCCCACCGAGTGCGTATCGTGCTCGCAGAGAAGGGTGTCAGCGCCGAGATCATCAGTGTGGAGGCGGGCCGTCAGCCGCCGAAGCTGATCGAAGTGAACCCTTACGGCAGCTTGCCCACGCTGGTCGATCGTGACCTGGCATTGTGGGAGTCGACTGTGGTGATGGAATACCTGGATGAGCGTTACCCGCATCCACCTCTGCTGCCGGTGTACCCGGTGGCGCGTGCCAACAGTCGCCTGCTGATCCACCGGATCCAGCGTGACTGGTGCGGGTTGGTGGATGTGATTCTGGATTCGCGTACAAAAGAAGCCGTTCGAGTGCAGGCGCGCAAGGAGTTGCGCGAGAGCTTGACCGGTGTGTCCCCGCTGTTCGCTGATAAACCTTTTTTCCTCAGTGAGGAACAAAGCTTGGTGGACTGCTGCCTATTACCGATACTCTGGCGCTTGCCGATTCTCGGTATTGAATTGCCGCGGCCGGCCAAGCCGTTGCTTGATTACATGGAGCGCCAGTTTGCGCGTGAAGCTTTCCAGGCGAGTCTGTCTGGTGCCGAACGCGATATGCGCTAAGGCTTAAGGAGCCGCTGATGAACTCCAGTCGACCCTACCTGGTCCGCGCGCTCTATGAGTGGATTGTGGACAACGATTGCACCCCGCACGTACTGGTCAACTCTGAATTTCCCGCGGTTCAGGTACCGCAGGGTTTCGCCAGTGACGGGCAGATCGTCCTGAACGTATCGCCCAGCGCCGTGCGCCATTTGCACATGGACAATGAAGCGATCAGCTTCGAAGGGCGTTTTGGTGGCGTGCCGCATACGCTGTACGTGCCGATTGGCGCCATTCTTGGGATCTATGCCCGTGAGAATGGCCAAGGCATGGTATTTGATCTGGAGGCGCCTTTCAGCGATGACGAATCGATTGAAGGCGAAGACGGTGATGATGTGCCACCACCGGACACCGAGCCACCGCGTCCCAGCGGCCGGCCGAGCCTGAAAGTGGTGAAGTAACCGGTTTACCCTGGGTGGTAATCCTGGAAAATGCCTCGACCTGCGTCGGGGCATTTTTTTGCGCAGATGATAAAGATGAAAGTCGCGACGGGACGGTGATCGTACAACCGCCATGGGCTATCATGCGTGCTCAAGTTCGCCGAGAAAGATGATTCATCATGGATAACACCCACACCGCCCCGCGTCTTCCCCGCAAGCGCCGCAGTCTTGCCCAGGAACTGGTCACGGTGTTGTCCGAGCAGATCCGCGATGGGCAACTCAAGCGCGGCGATAAATTGCCGACGGAGTCGGCGATCATGGACGCCCATGGGGTCAGCCGTACCGTGGTGCGTGAAGCGATCTCGCGATTGCAGGCCGCAGGGCAGGTGGAAACCCGCCACGGTATCGGCACTTTTGTGTTGGATACGCCAAGCCCCAGCGGCTTTCGGATTGACCCGGCCACGGTCGTGACGCTGCGTGATGTGTTGGCGATTCTGGAGCTGAGGATCAGCCTGGAAGTGGAGTCTGCCGGGCTCGCGGCCCTGCGCCGTAGCGATGAACAATTGGCGGCCATGCGTGCAGCCCTCGATGCCCTGAATGAAAGCGCGGCCCATGCGGGTGATGCGGTGGCCTCTGACTTTGCATTCCACCTCGAGATTGCGCTCTCTACCGGCAACCGTTACTTCACCGACATCATGACCCACCTGGGCACCAGCATCATTCCGCGAACGCGTTTGAACTCCGCACGCCTGGCCCACGATGACCAGCAGCACTACATGGACCGCTTGAGTCGTGAACACGAAGAGATTTATGAGGCGATTGCGCGGCAGGATTCGGATGCCGCGCGGGCAGCCATGCGGTTGCATCTGACCAATAGTCGGGAGCGGCTGCGCCATGCCCATGAAGAGGCGCAGGCGCAGCGCGGTTAACGGTTACGCGGGTTGGTTGGGCTTATAGTCCTTGAGTAGCAGATAGGTGCTCCATCCCCACCAATCATTCGTCCAGTGTTTGTCGTTCAGGTCATTCACGTCCTTTCGACGCAGCACTTTGTCGCCGTCCATCTTGAACAGCGGCGAAAAGTTATTCGCCGGGTTCTGCGCGGCATTCAGATCAGGCACGTACAGCGGTGCCTTGAAGTTGGCCGGGGAGGGCGCGACACCACTGATAAACGTGTCGAAAATCTCATCCGCCGAAGCCTGCACCGCACGTTTGACCTGCACCCGATTGTCCGCGTCGATCGCATCGAAATAGCGTTTATCCCCATACGCGTGCCACTGATCGCCCATGGCATTGCGCACCTTGAGCCCGAATTTGCTGTCTTCGTCGTGCATGAAGCGACTGATCAGTGAACCCAGTTCGCCGGGAGTCACCACGGCCGCCAGTTGTTTGCGCGGCACACGCAAGTGGCCGGCGGAGAACAGGTCAGTCAAGAAGTGATCCGCGAAGCTGTTCATGGCATACGCCAGCTCCAACGCCTGGTCGGTGCCAGTCTGATGAGCGACGACGGCTTGTTGAAGTGCTGCCGTGTGCCCCGCCAGATAGGCCGAAAGTGCCCACTCGCCGAAATGGTCGGCATTGTCCGCCGCCAACTTCAAGTAGCGTCCCAGTGGGATCAGCGCCGAAACCGCACTGCCGCCGCCGGTGATCCGGTTCCATTCTTCAGATAACGTATCACCCAGGGCGTCATACGCTTCATGGGGCTGCTTGCCGTCTTTGATGGCCTGGTTGACCGCGTTGATCTCCTTTTGCATCACCGCCAGAATTTTCCTGGCCTCTTCCCGCGATGCCGGTAGCACGGCCAGCGAGTTAAACGCTGCGCTAAAGCGTTGCACACGGTCGGCAGGGGAAGCACCATCGCTGATGGGTTGGCCGGGGATGCCATAGAAGTCGCCACCCAAGGCGATCACTTGGCCATACGTCAGCGCCAGGCCGTTGGGCAGGTGCAACTCGACCTGGTGTGCCGGAATCGCCGGAGCGTCTTTGACGAAGCGCAACAGGGTGTCGTCGCCGATGGCGGTGTGTTCACCCCCTTCGAAGCGCAGGGTAGGTGGGTTTTTTTCGGGTGCAGCGAGTTCAAGACCTGACATGTTAGCTCCTTGCTATGTCGTAGGAATCTTCCTTGATAACTGTATGCATATACAGTTAATCGAAGAGTAGAGGAAAAATTTCCTACGTCAAGAAGGAGCGTCTCAACACCGCACAGAATGAAGTCTGATGAATTGCAGTTGACGAATCTTTTTATAGTTGTACGATGACGTACGACATCGCCAAACCAACAACAACCTTTCACAGAAGTCTTTGCCAGGGTGTTCGAATAATGAATCCACAAGAACTGAAGTCCATCCTTTCCCACGGTCTGCTGTCTTTCCCGGTGACCGATTTCAATGCACAGGGTGACTTCCATCAGGCGGGCTACATCAAGCGCCTGGAATGGCTGGCACCCTACGGCGCCACCGCGTTGTTCGCCGCCGGTGGTACCGGTGAGTTTTTTTCCCTGGCCGCCAGCGAATATTCCCAAGTGGTGAAAACCGCCGTTGATACCTGCGCCACCAGTGTGCCGATCCTCGCCGGCGTGGGCGGTTCGACCCGCCAGGCCATCGAGTACGCCCAGGAAGCCGAACGCCTCGGTGCCAAAGGCTTGCTGCTGTTGCCGCACTACCTCACCGAAGCCAGCCAGGACGGTGTTGCCGCCCACGTTGAAGCGGTGTGCAAATCGGTCAAAATCGGCGTGGTGGTCTACAACCGCAACGTTTGCCGCCTCACTGCGCCATTGCTTGAGCGCCTGGCCGAGCGCTGCCCGAACCTGATCGGCTACAAGGATGGCCTGGGTGACATCGAGTTGATGGTGTCGATCCGCCGTCGTCTGGGCGACCGTTTCAGCTACCTCGGCGGCCTGCCGACTGCCGAGGTTTACGCTGCGGCCTACAAGGCCCTGGGCGTTCCGGTGTACTCCTCCGCGGTGTTCAACTTCATCCCGAAAACCGCGATGGACTTCTACCACGCGATTGCCAAGGACGATCACGCCACGGTCGCCAAGATCATCGACAACTTCTTCCTGCCTTACCTCGACATCCGTAACCGCAAGGCGGGCTATGCCGTGAGCATCGTCAAGGCCGGCGCCAAAATCGCCGGCTACGACGCAGGCCCGGTCCGTACCCCGCTGACTGACTTGCTGCCGGAAGAGTACGAAGCCCTGGCCGCGCTGATCGACAAGCAAGGTCCGCAGTAACTTATCAACAAGGCCGCTGAGCAATCAGCGGCCTTTTGCGTCAGGAGAAGATTTGTGTCCCAAGCCAAGCGTTTTGAAAACTACATCAACGGCGAGTGGGTGGCCGGTGCCGACTATTGCGTCAATCTCAACCCGTCGGAGTTGTCTGATGTCATCGGCGAATACGCCAAGGCTGACGTCGCCCAGGTCAATGCGGCTATTGATGCCGCCCGTGCCGCGTTCCCTGCCTGGTCGACATCCGGTATTCAGGCTCGACACGATGCCCTGGATAAAGTCGGCAGCGAAATCCTCGCCCGTCGTGAAGAGCTCGGCACTCTGTTGGCTCGGGAAGAGGGCAAAACCCTGCCCGAAGCCATCGGCGAAATGACCCGCGCTGGCAACATTTTCAAGTTCTTCGCCGGTGAATGCTTGCGCCTGTCGGGCGACTACGTGCCGTCGGTGCGCCCAGGCGTGAACGTTGAAGTGACCCGCGAGGCATTGGGGGTGGTCGGCTTGATCACGCCGTGGAATTTCCCGATTGCTATCCCCGCCTGGAAAATCGCCCCGGCCCTGGCCTATGGTAATTGCGTGGTGATCAAGCCTGCCGAGTTGGTGCCGGGCTGTGCCTGGGCCCTGGCGGAAATCATCTCTCGCGCCGGTTTCCCCGCCGGCGTGTTTAACCTGGTGATGGGCAGCGGCCGTGTGGTCGGCGACGTGCTGGTCAACAGCCCGAAAGTCGACGGCATCAGCTTCACCGGCTCGGTGGGCGTGGGTCGCCAGATCGCTGTGAGCTGCGTGTCGCGCCAGGCCAAAGTGCAGTTGGAAATGGGCGGCAAGAACCCGCAGATCATCCTCGATGACGCCGACCTCAAGCAGGCTGTCGAGCTGTCAGTACAGAGCGCGTTCTACTCCACTGGTCAGCGTTGCACCGCATCCAGTCGCTTGATCGTAACGGCTGGTATCCACGACCGGTTCGTCGCGGCCATGGCCGAGCGCATGAAGTCGATCACCGTCGGCCACGCCCTGAAAAGCGGCACCGATATCGGCCCGGTAGTGTCCCAGGCCCAGTTGGACCAGGACCTGAAATACATCGACATCGGCCAAAGCGAAGGCGCACGGCTGGTCAGCGGTGGCGGCCTGGTGACCTGCGACACCGAGGGCTACTACCTGGCACCGACGTTGTTTGCCGACAGTGAAGCCGCCATGCGCATCAGTCGTGAAGAGATCTTCGGGCCGGTGGCCAACGTGGTACGCGTAGCGGATTACGAGGCGGCGCTGGCCATGGCCAACGACACCGAATTCGGTTTGTCAGCCGGTATTGCCACCACGTCGCTGAAGTACGCCAACCACTTCAAGCGCCACTCCCAGGCCGGGATGGTCATGGTCAACCTGCCGACCGCAGGTGTGGACTACCACGTTCCTTTCGGTGGCCGTAAAGGCTCATCCTATGGTTCGCGTGAGCAAGGTCGCTATGCGCAAGAGTTCTACACAGTGGTGAAAACCAGCTACATCGGGTCGTAAGACGTACCCGCAGTAGGAGCCGGTAGCCTGCCGGTTCCTACACCCAACACAGAAATGCTTACCCGCAAAAAAAATAATTAGTGGGAGTACATCTTCATGCAAGCGACCAAGCCGACCCACGTCCGCTATTTGATCCTGCTCATGCTGTTTCTGGTGACGACGATCAACTACGCCGACCGGGCCACTATCGCAATCGCCGGCTCCAGCCTGCAAAAAGACCTCGGCATCGACGCGGTCACCCTCGGTTACATCTTCTCCGCATTCGGTTGGGCCTACGTAGCCGGGCAAATTCCCGGTGGCTGGCTGCTGGACCGCTTCGGCTCGAAAAAAATCTATGCCTTGAGCATCTTCACCTGGTCGCTGTTCACCGTGCTGCAAGGTTATGTTGGTGAGTTCGGGGTTTCCACTGCGGTGGTCGCGCTGTTCATGCTGCGTTTCCTGGTGGGCCTGGCCGAAGCGCCGTCGTTTCCCGGTAATGCCCGTATTGTCGCGGCGTGGTTTCCTACGGCGGAGCGCGGTACGGCATCGGCGATCTTCAACTCGGCGCAATACTTCGCCACCGTGCTGTTTGCACCGCTGATGGGCTGGATCGTCTACACCTTCGGCTGGCAACACGTGTTTATCGTGATGGGTGCGATCGGCATCATCTTTTCGCTGGTCTGGCTGAAAGTGATCCACAGCCCGC
Organism: Pseudomonas sp. MWU13-2517; assembly: GCF_023242545.1. NCBI lineage: Bacteria > Pseudomonadati > Pseudomonadota > Gammaproteobacteria > Pseudomonadales > Pseudomonadaceae > Pseudomonas > Pseudomonas sp. MWU13-2517. Next base: position 107,326 of record NZ_JALMFA010000010.1, read on the forward strand.
GCCACCATCCGATGATCAACGAAGCCGAGTTCAATCACATCGCCGCCAATGGTGCGATGGTCGATATGGATCAGGACAAAGGGAAGGGCAAAAAAACCGACGGTCCGAAGTGGGATTACATCCGCCAGTTGCTGACCAACCGCATGATGCTCGGTGTATACCTGGGCCAATATTGCATAAACGGTATCACGTACTTCTTCCTCACCTGGTTCCCGGTGTACTTGGTGCAGGACCGTGGCATGACCATCCTCAAGGCCGGTTTCATTGCCTCGTTGCCAGCTATCTGCGGGTTTATCGGCGGTGTACTGGGTGGGGTGATTTCCGATTATCTTCTGCGCAGGGGCCATTCGCTGACCTTCGCGCGCAAGGCGCCGATCATTGGTGGCCTGTTGGTTTCCAGCAGCATCGTGGCCTGCAACTATGTGGATATCGAATGGATGGTGGTGGGCTTCATGGCCTTGGCGTTCTTCGGCAAAGGCGTTGGCGCACTGGGCTGGGCGGTAGTGTCCGACACTTCGCCGAAACAAATCGCCGGCCTCAGCGGCGGCTTGTTCAACACCTTCGGTAACCTCGCGTCGATTACCACACCGATTGTCATCGGCTACATCATCAGCTCCACCGGTTCCTTCAAGTGGGCCCTGGTGTTTGTAGGGGCAAACGCGCTGGTGGCGGTGTTCAGTTACCTGGTCATCGTTGGCCCAATCAAGCGTGTAGTACTCAAAGAGCCTCCAAGCAAAGGGCCTGAGCTGACCAACCTAACCGAAGCGCATTCCTGAGGGGCCGTGTGATGCAATTGATTGAACATGCCGATTCGCCGCGCTCGATTCGTTTGCACGAACGCGACAATGTGGTGATCGTGGTCAACGATCAGGGCGTACCGGCCGGGACCGAGTTTCCTGACGGCCTGGTGACGGTGGAGTTTATTCCCCAGAGCCATAAGGTGACCCTGGAGGATATTCCCGAAGGCGGTCGGATTATTCGTTATGGCCAGACCATTGGTTACGCCCTGGCGCCGATTCCGCGTGGCAGTTGGGTGCAGGAAGACCAACTGCGCATGCCCACCGCGCCGCCGCTGGACAGCTTGCCGCTGTCCACCGAGGTACCCGAAGCCCAGGCGCCGCTGGAGGGCTTTACATTCGAGGGGTATCGCAACGCGGACGGTACTGTGGGGACGCGCAATATCCTCGGCATCACCACCACGGTGCAGTGCGTCACCGGTGTGCTGGACCATGCGGTCAAGCGCATCAAGGACGAACTGCTGCCCAATTACCCGCACGTCGATGATGTGGTGGCGCTCACCCATAGCTACGGCTGCGGCGTGGCGATCACCGCGACGGATGCCTACATCCCGATCCGCACGGTGCGCAATCTGGCACGCAACCCGAACCTGGGCGGCGAGGCGCTGGTGATCAGTCTGGGGTGCGAGAAACTGCAGGCCGGGCAAGTGATGCATGAGAACGACAGCTCCGTCGATCTGAGCGAGCCGTGGTTATACCGCCTGCAGGACTCCAGCCACGGTTTCACTGAAATGATCGAGCAGATCATGGCACTTGCCGAAACCCGCTTGAAGAAGCTCGACCAGCGACGCCGTGAAACCGTGCCGGCCTCGGAGCTGATCCTGGGAATGCAGTGCGGTGGTAGTGATGCGTTCTCCGGCATCACCGCCAACCCGGCGCTGGGCTACGCCTCGGACCTATTGTTGCGAGCCGGGGCGACGGTGATGTTTTCCGAAGTGACTGAAGTCCGGGACGCCATCTACCTGCTGACTTCTCGTGCCCAGGACAAGGAAGTAGCCCAGGCGCTGGTCAGGGAAATGGACTGGTATGACCGTTACCTGGCCAAAGGCGAAGCGGATCGCAGTGCCAATACCACGCCGGGCAACAAGAAGGGTGGATTGTCGAATATTGTCGAGAAGTCCCTGGGCTCCATCGTCAAATCCGGCAGCAGCGCGATCAACGGCGTGCTGGGCCCTGGCGAGCGCTTCAAGGGCAAGGGCCTGATTTTTTGCGCGACCCCGGCCAGTGACTTTGTGTGCGGCACGTTGCAGCTGGCGGCGGGCATGAACCTGCATGTGTTCACCACTGGGCGTGGCACGCCTTACGGGCTGGCGATGGCGCCCGTGGTGAAGGTCTCAACCCGTACCGAGCTGGCGCAGCGCTGGCCAGACCTTATCGACATCGACGCCGGGCGCATCGCCACCGGGCGTGCGAGCATCGAGGAGTTGGGCTGGGAGCTGTTTCACTTCTATCTGGACGTGGCCAGCGGCAAGAAGAAGACGTGGGCCGAACATCACAAGCTGCATAACGACATCACTCTGTTCAACCCGGCACCCATTACCTGAGACCGCGTCGACGGCCTTCGCGAGCACGCCCGCTCCCACTTTTTGACCGCATTTAACCTGTAGGAACGCGGTCAGGTGTGGGAGGGGCTTGCCCCCGATAGCGTTAGACCGGACGGCGCGGGTTGCATGGCTTATCATTAGCCACCTGACGACGCTCACCAAGGTTCCCCCCGGCATGCTGGCTATTTTCCTCACCACCCTGACCATCACCGCGCCGGTGTTTGCCATGCTGTTCCTGGGTGTGTTGCTCAAACGCATCAACTGGATCAACGACAACTTTATCCACACCGCCTCGTCCCTGGTGTTCAACGTCACCATGCCGGCGCTGCTGTTTTTGGGCATCCTGCATGCCGACCTGCACTCGGCGCTCAAGCCGGGTTTGCTGATCTACTTTGCTGTCGCCACATTGCTCAGCTTTGCCATGGCCTGGGGGTGGGCGATTTTTCGTTGCCCGCCTGAAGATCGCGGCATTTATACCCAGGGCGCGTTTCGCGGCAATAACGGGGTCATCGGCCTGGCGCTGGCCGCCAGCATGTACGGGGACTACGGCATCTCTCTCGGCGCTATTCTCGCGGCGCTGGTGATCCTGTTCTACAACACGCTGTCGACCATTGTGTTGGCGGTGTATAGCCCGGTGATCAAGTCCGACCCGTGGAGCATCTGCAAGAGCGTAGTGGCTAACCCGCTGATCATCAGTGTGATTGCGGCCACGCCGTTCGCAGTGTTCCAGATTGGCTTGCCGGGCTGGCTGGAGTCCTCGGGGCAGTACCTGGCGGACATGACCTTGCCGCTGGCGCTGATCTGCATCGGTGGCACCCTGTCACTGGCCGCATTGCGCAAAAGCGGGAGCATGGCCCTGAGTGCCAGCCTGGTGAAAATGATCGGCTTGCCGGTGGTGGCGACGCTGGGCGCCTGGCTACTGGGCTTTCGTGGGCCGGAACTGGGGATTCTGTTTCTGTATTTCGGCGCGCCGACGGCAGCCGCGAGTTTCGTGATGGCCAGGGCGGCCGAGGGCAATCATGAACTGGCGGCGGCGATTATCGTGATCACCACCCTGATGGCGGCGGTGACCACGAATATCGGGATCTTTGTGTTGCAGGCGGGAGGCTGGATCTAGCCTTCTTTCTGGTAGCTGTCGATCACTTCCTGGGCCGCACGAAACGCATCAATCGCAGCCGGCACCCCGGCATACACCGCGCAATGCAGCAGCGCTTCGCGGATTTCTTCCACGGTGCAGCCATTATTCAGTGCGCCGCGCACATGGCCTTTGAGTTCCTGCGGGCATTTGAGCGCGGTCAGCGCGGCGAGAGTGATCAGGCTGCGGGTCTTCAGTGGCAAGCCTTCGCGATTCCACACACTGCCCCATGCGTGTTCGTTGACGAAGTCCTGCAGCGGCTGGGTGAACTCGGTCGCGTTGCCCAGGGCACGGTCGACGAACACATCGCCCATCACTTGGCGACGCATTTCAACCCCGGGCTTTTTCTGATCGGTCATTGCGATTCCCTCTTGTGTTGGCGGCGCCAGGCTCGTAGCGATGTGAACAACAGCAACGCCACCAGTACCGGCAGGACGTAATACAGCATCAATTGTTCGAGTTTATTCGCCAGCGGCATGCCGGTGGTAAACGCCATCACATGCAGGCCATACGCAACGTACAGCCCCAGCAGAACCAGGCCTTCGGCGCGAGTGACGCGGTAGCCGGTATAGAACACCGGCAAGCACAAGGTGATTGCACCCAGCATCACCGGCAGATCGAAGTCCAGGGCGTTGGGGGACACCGACAACGGCGACGGTGCAACCAACGCCGTAAAACCCAGTACACCCAGCAGGTTGAACAAATTGCTGCCGATCACGTTGCCCACGGCTATTTCCCGTTCGCCACGCAGGGCTGCGATCAATGAGGTTGCGAGGCACGGCAGAGAGGTGCCGACGCCGATCAGCGTAAGGCCGATGATGCGTTCCGACAGGCCCAGGTCTGCGGCGACATCCACCGCCGCGCCCAGCAGCAGATGCCCGGCCAGTACCAGCACCAGGAACCCGCTCAGCATCAGCAATGCGCTGCTCAACCAGGGCGCTTTGGCCACGGTGTCCAGTGTGCGCGGGCGGCGTGAGTGACGGGTCTGGTAATGCAGCATGCCCAGGTAGCCCGCCAGGGCGGCGAGCAGTAGCAGGCCGTCGAATGGTGTCAGCGCTTCATTGGCCGCCAGGGCGAACACCAGCAGCCCGGCGAGGATCATCAGCGGAATGTCCAGGCGAACCAGTTGTCGCGACACCCGCAGTGGGATGATCAGCGCAGACAAACCCAGGGTGACCAGGATGTTGAAGATGCTGCTGCCGATCACGCTGCCCACGGCAATATCGGTGTTGCCGGCCAGGGTGGCTTGCAGGCTGACGGTCATCTGCGGTGCGCTGCTGCCGAAGGCGACGATACTCAGGCCAATGATCAGCGGCCGTACCTTGAGGCTGGCGGCCAGGCGCACGGCGGCGCGCACCAGGATTTCCGCACCGACGATCAGCAGCAGCAGGCCGCTGATCAGTTCAGCCAGGCTCCAGGGCGAGAGTGCGTTCAATCCGAAAATACTCAAGGCTGCCTCGATCAGTTGCTCATGGCTTGCACACGTACGCGTGCAGTGCCGCTGCCCAGCATACCCAGTTGCTCGGCCGCTTTGCGCGACAGATCGATCAAGCGCCCACGGGTATGCGGGCCACGGTCATTGATGCGTACCACTACGGATTTGTTGTTGGCCAGGTTAGTCACCTTGACCCGTGTGCCGAAGGGCAACCGCCGATGGGCGGCGCTCAGGGAGTTCTGGTTGAAGGGTTCACCGCTGGCGGTCTTTTTGCCATGGTGCTTGGCCCCGTAATAAGAGGCGGTGCCGGTTTCGTCATAGCCGTTGGGGTCAATGAGGCCGCTGGCGCAACCGGCCAACAGGGAGAACAGGGCCAGGAGGCCGAGTAGACGCTTCATTATCAAAGTGCCCCGTTACAAAGTGGAAGGGGGCTTGCCCCCGATAGTGGCGTGTCAGTCGCTACTGGTTTGACTGAATCGCCGCTATCGGAGGCAAGCCCCCTCATACGGTGTGTCCGAGTCAAGCATGAAGTTTCACTCGGAGCACTCACCGCTGTCAGCCTTCGAGCTTGCTTTTAAGCAGTTCGTTCACCTGTTGCGGGTTGGCCTTGCCTTTGGACGCTTTCATCGCCTGGCCGACAAAGAAGCCGAACATCTTGCCGCGTTTGGCTTCGTCCGCCGCACGGTACTGTTCGACCTGCTCGGCGTTGGCCGCGAGCATTTCATCAAGAACCGCGGAAATCGCACCGCTGTCGGTCACTTGCTTGAGGCCGCGCTTCTCGATGATCTCGTCGGCGCTGCCTTCGCCTGCGGCCATGGCTTCAAACACGGTCTTGGCGATTTTGCCGGAGATAGTGTTGTCCTTGATACGCAGCAGCATGCCGCCCAGTTGCTCGGCGGTGACCGGGGCTTCGTCGATTTCCAGGCCCTGTTTGTTCAACAGGCTGCCCAGCTCAACCATCACCCAGTTGGCCGCCAGTTTGGCGTCGCCGGCGATGCTCACCACTTTTTCGTAGTAGTCGGCTTGTTCACGGCTGGACGCCAGGACGCTGGCATCGTAGACCGACAGGCCGAACTGCTCCTGGAAGCGCTCGCGTTTCTGCTGCGGCAATTCCGGCAGGGTGGCGCGGATGTCGTTGAGGAACGAATCCTCCAGAACGACCGGCAACAGGTCAGGGTCGGGGAAGTAGCGGTAGTCGTTGGCTTCCTCCTTGCTGCGCATGGCGCGGGTTTCGTCTTTGTTCGGGTCGTAGAGGCGGGTTTGCTGGATGACCTTGCCGCCGTCTTCGATGAGTTCGATCTGACGACGCACTTCGCTGTTGATCGCCTTTTCGATGAAGCGGAACGAGTTGACGTTCTTGATCTCGCAGCGGGTGCCGAACTCGACCTGGCCCTTTGGGCGGACCGATACGTTGCAGTCGCAACGCAGCGAGCCTTCGGCCATGTTGCCGTCGCAGATGCCCAGGTAACGCACCAGCGCGTGGATCGTCTTGACGTAGGCTACGGCTTCCTTGGCGCTGCGCATGTCCGGCTCGGACACGATCTCCAGCAGCGGTGTGCCGGCACGGTTCAAGTCGATGCCGGTAGCGCCCGGGAATTCTTCGTGCAGGCTTTTGCCGGCGTCTTCTTCCAAGTGGGCACGGGTTACACCGACTCGCTTGATCGTGCCGTCTTCCAGAGGGATGTCCAGGTGGCCCTTGCCGACGATCGGCAGTTCCATCTGGCTGATCTGGTAGCCCTTGGGCAGGTCCGGGTAGAAGTAGTTCTTACGCGCGAACACGTTGTGCTGGCCGATCTCGGCGTCAATCGCCAGGCCGAACATCACCGCCATGCGCACCGCTTCCTGGTTCAGCACTGGCAGTACGCCGGGCATGCCCAGGTCAACCAGGCTCGCCTGGGTATTGGGCCCTGCGCCGAATGTGGTGGCGCTACCGGAGAAAATCTTCGATTGGGTGGCGAGCTGGGTATGAATCTCCAGCCCGATCACAACTTCCCATTGCATAGTGTTCTCCTCAGAAGCCGGTAGGGGTGCGAGTGTGCCAGTCAGTGTTCAACTGGTACTGATGCGCCACATTGAGCAAGCGGCCTTCCTGGAAATACGGGGCGAGCAACTGCACGCCTACCGGCAGGCCATCGACGAAACCGGCCGGCATGGACAGGCCCGGCAAGCCCGCGAGGTTGGCGGTGATGGTGTAGAAGTCTTCCAGATACTCGGCGATCGGGTCGTTGTTCTTGGCGCCGATCTTCCAGGCCGGGTTAGGCGTGGTTGGGCCGAGAATCACGTCGACTTCATTAAAGGCTGCCATGAAGTCGTTCTTGATCAGGCGACGGATTTTCTGCGCCTTGAGGTAGTACGCATCGTAGTAACCGGCCGACAGAGCGTAGGCGCCCACCATGATCCGGCGCTGTACTTCTACGCCGAAGCCTTCGCCACGAGAGCGTTTGTACAGGTCGGTCAGGTCTTTCGGGTTTTCGCAACGGTAGCCGAAGCGCACACCGTCGAAACGCGACAGGTTGGAGGACGCCTCAGCCGGGGCGATCACGTAGTAGGCTGGAATCGCATGCTGGTTGTTCGGCAGGCTGATTTCCTTGATCACGGCACCGAGCTTTTCCAGCGCCTTGACGCAGTTGTGCACGCTCTCGGCGATTCGCGGGTCGAGGCCGGCGCTGAAGTACTCCTTCGGCAAACCGATGCGCAGGCCCTTGATCGAGGTATTGAGGCTGGCGCTGTAGTCCGGCACCGGCTCATCGATGCTGGTGGAGTCCTGTTTATCGAAGCCTGCCATGCCTTGTAACAAAATCGCGCAGTCTTCAGCGGTCCGAGCCAGTGGGCCACCCTGATCCAGGCTGGATGCGTACGCGATCATGCCCCAGCGGGAAACGCGACCGTAGGTCGGCTTCAGGCCAGTAAGGTTGGTGAACGCGGCAGGCTGGCGGATCGAACCGCCGGTGTCGGTGGCGGTGGCTGCGGGCAGGAAGCGCGCGGCAACGGCGGCAGCCGAGCCACCGGACGAACCGCCGGGCACGTGTTCCAGGTTCCACGGGTTTTTCACCGCGCCGTAGTAGCTCGACTCGTTGGCCGACCCCATGGCGAATTCGTCCATGTTGGTCTTGCCCAGGGTCACGGCCCCGGCGGCGGCCAGCTTGGACACTACGGTGGCGTCATAGGGCGCCTTGAAATTGTCGAGCATCCTGGAGCCGCAGCTGGTGCGAATGCCCTGGGTGCAGAACAGGTCTTTGTGGGCGATAGGGGCACCCAGCAGTGCGCCATTTTCACCGTTGGCGCGCCGTACGTCGGCAGCCTTCGCCTGGCTCAAGGCCAGCTCCTCGGTGAGGCTGATGAAGCTGTTGACCTTGGGATCGTGCTCGGCGATGCGCGCCAGCAGGGTCTTGGTCAGCTCTTCGGAAGAAAACTTTTTGTCGGCGAGACCGCGGGCGATCTCGGCCAGAGTCATGTGATGCATGAAAGGCTCTTTCCCTTTAGTCGATGACTTTCGGAACCAGATACAGGCCGTTTTCGACCGCTGGCGCGATGGACTGGTAGGCCTCGCGATTATTGTGCTCGGTCACGACGTCTGCGCGCAGGCGCTGGCTGGCTTCCAGCGGGTGAGCCAGGGGCTCGATACCGTCGGTATCCACGGCCTGCATTTGGTCAACCAGCCCGAGAATGCTGTTCAGGGCTGCGGTGGTCTGTGGAAGATCGGCGTCATTCAGGCCAAGCGAGGCCAGATGCGCGATTTTTTCCACGTCGGAGCGTTCAAGCGCCATGGGATTCTCCAGTGGAAAACAGAACGGAGGGCGTCCGTGTGTTAGATTGTCGGAACACTACCGCATTTCTACGGTCATATGGCCGCGATTGTGGGGGTTGGTGCACAGAAAGTCGGCCAATTTAGCACATTGGCGCCTTGCCCAAAATCCCTGTCGTTGTTAGAGTTTGCCGCACTTTTTTACCCACGCGTTGCCTAGGGTCCCTTTCCCATGTTCAAGAAACTGCGTGGCATGTTTTCCAGCGATCTTTCCATTGACCTGGGCACTGCCAACACCCTTATTTACGTGCGCGAGCGCGGTATCGTCCTGAATGAACCATCGGTTGTGGCTATTCGGACCCATGGTAATCAGAAAAGTGTCGTTGCCGTCGGCACCGAGGCCAAGCGCATGCTCGGCCGTACACCAGGCAATATTGCTGCCATTCGTCCGATGAAAGACGGCGTGATCGCCGACTTCAGTGTCTGCGAGAAGATGCTGCAGTACTTCATCAACAAAGTTCACGAAAACAGTTTTCTGCAGCCCAGCCCTCGTGTGCTGATCTGCGTCCCGTGCAAGTCCACCCAGGTGGAGCGTCGTGCCATCCGTGAATCGGCCCTTGGTGCCGGTGCCCGCGAAGTGTTCCTGATCGAAGAGCCTATGGCTGCCGCTATCGGCGCCGGCCTGCCGGTTGAAGAAGCGCGCGGTTCGATGGTGGTGGATATCGGTGGTGGTACCACTGAGATCGCCCTGATTTCCCTGAACGGTGTGGTCTACGCCGAATCCGTGCGCGTAGGCGGCGACCGCTTCGACGAAGCGATCATCACTTATGTACGCCGCAACTACGGCAGCCTGATCGGTGAGTCCACCGCCGAACGCATCAAGCAGGAAATCGGTACCGCTTATCCGGGTGGTGAAGTGCGCGAAGTCGATGTTCGCGGTCGCAACCTGGCCGAAGGTGTTCCACGTGCCTTCACGCTGAACTCCAACGAAGTGCTGGAAGCGTTGCAAGAGTCCCTGGCCACTATCGTTCAGGCAGTGAAAAGCGCCCTGGAGCAATCGCCGCCGGAACTGGCTTCGGATATCGCCGAGCGTGGCCTGGTATTGACCGGTGGTGGCGCCTTGCTGCGTGACCTCGACAAGTTGCTGGCCCAGGAAACCGGCCTGCCGGTGATCGTCGCCGAAGACCCGCTGACCTGCGTTGCCCGCGGCGGTGGCCGTGCACTGGAAATGATGGATAAACACACCATGGACCTGCTCTCCAGCGAATAAGATCGCCTGGATGGTTCATGCTTCGTTGGCAGGCAGCACTTTGCAGTGCTGCCTGTTGGCGTTTATCTTCTTCAATCTGCATCCAGGCCGGTTAGATGCCGTATGAATAAAGAGAACATTTGCCTGGGAGGAGCGGCTTATTAAACCGCTTTTCGCCAAAGGCCCCTCATTGGGCGTGCGCTTGTTGGTGCTGGTCGTGCTTTCGGTCGCGCTGATGGTGGTCGATGCCCGCTTTGCACTGCTCAAGCCTGTGCGTAGCCAGATGTCGCTGGTGTTGATGCAGACTTACTGGATCACCGACCTGCCGCAACGTCTCTACCAGGGCGTGGCCAGCCAATTTGGCAGCCGCACCGAGCTGGTCGCCGAGAACGAAAAACTCAAGACTGAAAACCTGTTGCTGCAGGGGCGCATGCAAAAGCTCGCGGCCCTTACCGAGCAGAACGTTCGGCTGCGCGAGTTGCTCAATTCCTCCGCACTGGTCAACGAAAAGGTCGAAGTGGCCGAGTTGATCGGCATGGACCCCAACCCCTTTACCCACCGCATTATCATCAACAAAGGTGAGCGTGACGGCGTGGTGCTTGGCCAGCCGGTGCTCGATGCCCGTGGCCTGATGGGCCAGGTGGTCGAGCTAATGCCCTACACCTCGAGAGTATTGTTGCTGACGGATACGACCCACAGCATTCCGGTGCAGGTCAACCGTAACGGCTTGCGTGCGATTGCCAGCGGCACGGGTAACCCGGAGCGCCTGGAGTTGCGGCATGTAGCGGATACCGCCGACATCAAGGAGGGCGACCTGTTGGTCAGCTCCGGTCTTGGTCAGCGGTTCCCGGCAGGGTATCCCGTAGCGACGGTCAAGGAAGTAATCCACGATTCCGGCCAACCGTTCGCCATTGTGCGCGCCGTGCCGACCGCCGCCCTGAACCGCAGCCGTTACCTGCTGCTGGTCTTCAGTGACAACCGCACTCCGGAAGAGCGCGCCAATGATGCCGCTCAGGCTCAGGAGGCGGAAGACAAGCAGAACGGCACTACGCCGATCGTTCCGGCGACGGTGCCGAAACCGGCATTCGTGGGGCCGCCTGCACCGGCAGCCGTTCCGGCAGCGCCCGTAGCAACCCCGGCCAAGCCGGCAGCCCACACTGCGCGCCCCGCTAAACCTGCGGCGGCTAAACCACCAGCGGCGACGCCGGCAGCCAAGCCTGCGGCAACCACCCCGGCATCTACGCGGCAGAGGGAGGAATAATGGCCGGTACTCATTCGCGCAATGGCTGGATCGTCTGGCTGACCTTTGCCATCGGCTTGCTGCTCAGCGTCTCGCCACTGCCGCAATTCATGGAAATCCTGCGCCCGCTGTGGCTGGCGTTGCTGCTGGCCTTCTGGTCGCTGAACCTGCCGCACAAAGTGGGCATGGTGACCGCGATGTTTCTCGGCTTGGCGGAAGATGTGCTCTATGGCACTTTGCTAGGGCAGAACGCGTTGATCCTGACCCTGATCACCTTTCTGGTGCTGTCGTTGCAACAGCGTCTACGCATGTTTCCGATGTGGCAGCAGTGCCTGGTGATCCTGGTGATCTTCGGCCTGGCGCAGTTGGTGCAACTCTGGCTCAGCGCCTTGACCGGTAACCGTCAGCCGACCCTGGCGTTGGTATTACCGGCCCTGGTCAGTGCGCTGCTGTGGCCGTGGATCAGTTTCGGTCTACGTGGGTTACGTCGTCGCTATAAAATCAATTGAATGGATTGCGAGGCTCTGCCTGGTTATCGAACTCTGCAGGGAGAGTCTGGAATGAATTCGCTTTATCTGGCTTCGGGCTCTCCGAGGCGACGTGAGCTGTTGACCCAGATCGGTGTGCCCTTCACCGTGGTCGGCGCCTCCATCGATGAAACGCCTATTGCCAACGAACCCGCTGTTGCCTACGTCGAGCGTCTTGCGCGCGGCAAGGCCATGGCGGGTTTTGCTGCGCTTGAACAACCTTCCGATGTTTGCGTGCTGGGTGCTGATACGGCTGTGATCGTTGACGGTCGGATCCTCGGCAAGCCTGTTGATCAGGCCGACGCCCTGGCGATGTTGATGGCCCTTTCGGACCGCGAGCATGAAGTCCTCACCGCCATTGCCCTCACTGATGGGCAGCGCTGTGAAACCCGATGTGTAAGCAGCCGTGTACGTTTTCGAAGGGTTTCTGTCGAGGAGGCTACAACTTACTGGCACAGTGGCGAACCCCAGGACAAGGCGGGGGGCTATGCTATTCAAGGGCTGGGGTCGGTATTCGTGGCCGGTCTCAGTGGCAGTTATTCAGCCGTGGTCGGCTTGCCGGTGTGCGAAACCGCGCAACTGCTGGACCAATTCGGCATACCCTGTTGGCAAAACCTTACCGTGCGCTGATCGCTTGACTCCAGCGCCCAGCCTAAAGCGATCGGTCACTATTGTGAAAACGCCTGAACGAGACCCAGCCATGAGTGAAGAGATTCTGATCAATATCACGCCGATGGAATCGCGCGTGGCGGTGGTAGAGAACGGTGTTCTGCAAGAAGTGCACGTCGAGCGTACCCAGAAGCGCGGGATCGTTGGCAACATCTATAAAGGTAAAGTGGTGCGCGTGTTACCGGGGATGCAGGCCGCATTCGTCGACATCGGCCTGGACCGTGCCGCGTTTATCCACGCCTCGGAAATTTCCCTGCGCGAAGGCCCGGCAGTGGAAAGCATCAGCGCCCTGGTGCATGAAGGGCAGAGCCTGGTTGTGCAAGTCACCAAGGACCCCATCGGCTCCAAAGGCGCACGTCTGACCACCCAACTGTCGATTCCATCGCGCTACCTGGTGTACATGCCTCGCACTGCCCATGTTGGCATCTCTCTGAAAATCGAAGATGAAGCTGAACGTGAACGCCTGAAGAAGGTGGTAAGCGATTGTGTGGCGGCCGAGGGTATCAAGGAGGCGGGTGGTTTTATCCTGCGCACTGCCGCTGAAGGCGCAGGCGCTGATGAAATCTTGATGGACATCCGGTACCTGCGGCGCTTGTGGGACCAGATTGGCGCCCAGATCAAGACCATTGGCGCGCCAAGCGTCATCTATGAAGATTTGGGCTTGGCGCTGCGTACCCTGCGTGACTTGGTCAGTCCAAAGATCGAGAAAATCCGCATCGACTCGCGGGAAACCTTCCAGCGCACTACGCAATTTGTTGCCGAGTTGATGCCGGAAATTGCCGATCGCCTGGAACACTACCCTGGCGAACGCCCAATCTTTGACCTGTATGGCGTCGAAGATGAAATTCAGAAAGCCCTGGAGCGCAAGGTGCCGCTCAAGTCCGGAGGCTATCTTGTGGTAGACCCGGCCGAAGCCATGACCACTATCGACGTCAATACGGGAGCGTTCGTGGGGCACCGCAACCTTGAAGAAACCATCTTCAAGACCAACCTCGAAGCGGCTACTGCGATTGCTCGCCAACTGCGCCTGCGCAACCTCGGCGGCATTATCATCATCGACTTCATCGACATGGAAGACGAAGAGCACCAGCGTCAGGTGTTGCGTACGCTGGAGAAGCAGCTGGAGCGCGATCACGCCAAGACCAATATCATCGGTATCACCGAGCTTGGCCTCGTGCAGATGACCCGCAAGCGGACCCGCGAAAGCCTTGAGCAAGTGCTGTGCGAGCCTTGCAGCAGTTGCCAGGGCCGCGGCAAATTGAAGACCCCTGAAACGGTTTGCTACGAGATTTTCCGGGAAATCTTACGGGAGGCGCGAGCCTACCAGGCCGAAGGTTATAGAGTGCTCGCCAACCAGAAAGTGGTCGATCGATTGCTGGATGAGGAGTCCGGTAACGTCGCGGAGCTGGAGGGTTTTATCGGGCGCACGATTCGTTTTCAGGTTGAAACCATGTATTCCCAGGAACAATACGACGTGGTGCTGCTCTGATCCCCATTCGCTTTCTTTTCGTGAGACCGGCAGGCCATGATCTGCCGTCCGCCAACTGCCTTGAGGGTCGCCTGACATGGAGCGTCTGATACGCTTTTTTGCCGCTTTGACCCGTTGGAGCCTGGGCCTGTGTGCGTTGCTGCTGGTATTGGCGGCGGTGTATGTGAGCCTGGGTCGTCAACTGACGCCGCTGGTGGCCGAATACCGTGCGGAAGTTGAGGCCAAGGCCCAGGCCGCGGTTGATATTCCCTTGCACATCGGCAGCCTCGAAGGCCGCTGGAGTGGCTTCGCCCCGGTATTGCTGGCCCACGACGTCATGGTCGGCGAGGGCAGTAGTGCCTTGCGCCTGGACCAGGTCGAAGTGGTGCCGGATATCTGGGCCAGCCTGATGGCCCGGGAAGTGCGCATCGCCCACCTGGAAGTCAGTGGGTTGCAATTGAGCGTCAAGGAAGACAAGGACGGTCACTGGGCCCTGCAAGGCCTGCCGGTGCAGAATGACCAGCCACTGGACCCGGAGCAGGTGTTGACGCGCATGCAAATGGTCAAGCGCGTGTCACTGCTGGACAGCCAGGTCACCTTCCAGCCGTTCGATCAAGCGCCGTTGACCGTGACTTATGTCGGCTTGAGCCTGCATACCGGCATGACTCGGCAACGCCTGGACGCACGCTTGACGCTGCCTGACGGTCAACCGCTTGCCGTCAGCCTGCGCAGCCGCATTCGTGCCAGCCAATGGCGAGACGCAGAAGTTGAGGCCTACCTCAGTCTGCCCCAAAGCGACTGGGCCAAATGGATTCCCGCGAAGCTGACTCAGCAATGGAAGCTCACGCAGTTCCAGGCCGGCGGTGAGTTTTGGCTGAGCTGGGCCAAAGGTACTGTCCAAAGTGCTGCGGTACGTCTCAATTCGCCGCAAGTGAAGGGCAGCTACGCCGATCGCAAGCCTGTGCATATCGAGAATCTGGCCCTGACGGCTTATCTGCAACGCAGTGAGAACGGCCTCAAGGTGCTGTTTGATTCGCTCGCGATGAACCTGGGCGAGACCCGCTGGGAATCACATGTGCAATTGCAGCAAACCCTGGCCACGGACAAGGACCAGGAAGTCTGGAAGCTCCAGGCCGATCGCCTCGATCTGACGCCCATCACACCCTTGTTGAATGCCTTGGCGCCGTTGCCGGAAGGCTTCGCCAAGACCCTTGAGCATCTGAAGGCTACGGGTGTGCTGCGCAATGTGCTGGTGGATTTGCGCCCCCAGGACACCACTGACCGCAAAGTCAGCTTCGCCGCCAACCTTGAGCGCATCGGCTTTGATGCGTACTTCGGTGCGCCGGCCGCGCGTAATGTGTCCGGCAGCATCAGCGGCGATCTGGGCCATGGCGAATTGCGCATGGACAGCAAGGACTTTTCCCTGCATCTGTTCCCGATCTTCGCCAAGCCTTGGCAGTACAACCAGGCCAATGCGCGGCTGACCTGGAAGCTGGATAAAGAAGGCTTCACCCTGATAGCGCCTTACATCAAGGTATTGGGCGAGGAAGGCAAAATCGCTGCCGACTTCCTGATTCGCCTGCATTTCGACCACAGCCAGGAAGACTACATGGACCTGCGGGTGGGCATGGTTGATGGTGATGGTCGCTTCACTCCCAAGTATCTACCCGCTGTACTGAGCCCGTCGCTGGATGAGTGGCTGCGCACAGCCATTCTCATGGGGGCGGTTGACCAAGGTTTCTTCCAGTACCAAGGTTCGCTGAATCACGACGCGCTGCCGGCTTCGCGCAATATCAGCCTGTTCTTCAAGGTGCATGACGCTGAGTTGGCGTTCCAGCCGGGTTGGCCTCATGTGAGCAAGGTCGACGGTGAAGTGTTCGTCGAAGAGAGCGGTGTGCGCATCCTGGCCAGCAAGGGCCAGTTGCTCGACACCAAGGTCAAGGATGTCTACGTCAATATTCCCCACGCACCTGCCGGCCAGGACAGCCACCTGCTGCTGACCGGAGGGTTTTCCGGTGGCCTGGGCGATGGCCTGAAAATCCTCCAGGAAGCGCCAATAGGCACCGCCTCGACGTTCGCCGGCTGGAAAGGCGATGGCGATCTGCAAGGCAACCTGGACCTGGACGTGCCCCTGGCCAAGGGGACCGACCCCAAGATCGTGGTGGATTTCAAGACCGACAAAGCCCGACTGCAACTGGCGGAACCGTCCCTTGACCTGACCCAGCTCAAGGGCGACTTCCGCTTCGACAGCGCCAAGGGTCTGAGCGGCCAGAATATCTCGGCACAGGCGTTCGATCGCCCCATCACCGCGCAGATTGTTGCCGATGGCAAGCCCGGCAATATCAGCACCCGCGTGACCGCCAAAGGCCAGGTTACGGTCAAGCGTCTGACGGATTGGTTGAAGATCAGCCAGCCGCTGCCGGTTTCCGGTGACATTCCGTACCAATTGCAACTGACGCTGGATGGCGCTGACAGCCAACTGATGGTCAGCTCCAATATGAAGGGCGTCGCGGTAGATTTGCCCGCGCCCTTTGGCATGCCGGCCAGCCAAGGGCGTGACAGCGTATTCCGCATGACCTTGCAAGGCGCCGAGCGCCGCTATTGGTTCAGTTACGGCGAACTGGCTAACTTCACGTTTGCTGCGCCGCCGGACAAGCTCAATGACGGTCGCGGCGAGTTGTTCCTCGGCGATGGCAACGCGTTATTGCCCGCGGCCAAGGGCCTGCGCATTCGGGGCGTACTGTCGGAGTTGGATATCGACCCATGGAAAAAACTGGTGAGCCGATACGCGGGCAACGATCCGGGCGGCAGCGCCAAGCAACTGCTCAGTGGTGCCGATTTCAAGGTGGGCAAGCTGACGGGCTTCGGTTCCCAGTTGGATCAGGTCAACCTGCAGCTTGATCGCAAGCCGGCTGCCTGGGGCTTGCAGCTCGACAGCCAGCAGGCTAAAGGCACGGTCAACCTGCCGGACGCCAGGGGCGCGCCGATTGCGATCAAGCTGCAATACGTGAAATTACCTGCGGTGGACCCGACGGTACAGGCGGATGAAAACGCTCCTGACCCGCTGGCCGATATTGATCCGAAGGATATTCCGGCACTGGATATCGGTATCGACAAGCTGTATCAGGGGCCGGACCTTGTAGGGGCCTGGTCGCTGAAGATCAGGCCGACCGCCAAGGGCCTGGCGTTTACCGATCTGGACCTGGGACTCAAGGGCATGCTGCTCAAGGGCGCCGGTGGCTGGGAAGGTGCGCCAGGTGCCAGCAACAGTTGGTACAAAGGGCGCCTGGATGGCAAGAACATTGCCGATGTGCTGAAGGGCTGGGGCTTTGCGCCGACCGTGACCAGCGAGGACTTCCACCTGGACGTGGATGGTCGTTGGCCGGGCTCGCCGGCGTGGGTCGGGCCCAAGCGTTTCTCCGGCAGCCTGGATGCATCGTTCCGTAAAGGTCAGTTTGTCGAAGTGGAAGGTGGCGCCCAGGCGTTGCGGGTGTTCGGCCTGCTGAACTTCAACTCTATCGGTCGTCGTCTGCGCCTGGACTTCTCGGACCTGCTCGGCAAGGGTTTGAGCTATGACCGGGTCAAAGGTTTGCTGGCGGCCAGTGACGGTGTGTTCGTGACTCGTGAGCCCATTACCATGACCGGGCCGTCGACCAATCTGGAACTCAACGGCACCCTCGACCTAGTGGCTGATCGTGTCAACGCCAAGCTGTTGGTTACCTTGCCTGTGACCAACAACCTGCCCATCGCGGCGCTGATTGTCGGTGCGCCGGCCATCGGTGGTGCGTTGTTCCTGATCGATAAACTGATCGGTGACCGGGTTTCGCGCTTCGCCAGCGTGCAATACAAAGTGGAAGGGCCTTGGAAAGACCCGAAAATCACCTTCGACAAGCCATTTGAAAAACCAAACTGAGAGACTGTGGAGTAGCATGGCCCCATGCCAATCGTGGAGTGTGGGCCCATGTCCTTTGCAGTAATTCAAATGGTCAGCCAAAGCGATGTGCTGGCCAACCTGGCCCAGGCCCGGCGTTTGCTGGAGCAAGCGGCGCTGCGCGGTGCGACGCTTGCGGTGCTGCCGGAGAACTTCGCGGCCATGGGGCGCCGTGATGTGGCCGATATCGGCCGCGCCGAGGCCTCGGGTGAAGGCCCGATCCTGCCGTGGTTGAAACAGACCGCCCGCGACCTCACCTTATGGATAGTGGCCGGCACATTGCCGTTGCCTCCCGAAGGCCAGCCGAATGCCAAGCCCAACGCCTGCTCGCTGCTGATTGACGATCAGGGTGAGATTGTCGCCCGTTACGACAAGCTGCATTTGTTCGACGTCGATGTCGCCGATGCTCGTGGTCGTTATCGGGAATCTGACGACTATGCTTTCGGTGGCAAGGTGGTGGTGGTGGATACGCCGGTGGGTCGATTGGGGCTGACCGTGTGTTATGACCTGCGTTTTCCCGAGCTGTACAGTGAGTTGCGCGCAGCGGGCGCAGAGTTGATCACCGCCCCCTCGGCTTTTACTGCCGTGACTGGGGCGGCGCATTGGGACGTGTTGATTCGCGCGCGCGCCATCGAAACCCAGTGTTACGTGCTGGCGGCCGCACAAGGCGGCGTGCACCCAGGGCCACGGGAAACCTTTGGGCATGCGGCGATTGTCGACCCTTGGGGGCGTGTGCTGACACAACAGGATCAAGGCGAAGCGGTGTTGTTGGCCGAGCGCGACAGCAGTGAACAGGCGTCGATACGGGCGCGCATGCCGGTGGCGAACCATCGGCGCTTTTTCTCGCAGGGCGCACAGCGGCCTGCTTCAGAACGATGAATTTAAGGCCAAACCTATGAGCGAGTTGTTGTCCTCAGTCAGTGAACACCTCCTGGCACCCGGTGGCGTGACCATCGAAAGCTTGCAAACCGTGCTGGGCGATCTGGCCGGGCCGGGCATCGATGCAGCCGACCTGTATTTTCAGGGGCAGATTTCCGAGTCCTGGGCGCTTGAAGACGGCATCGTCAAGGAAGGCAGTTTCAACCTTGACCAGGGTGTAGGCGTGCGAGCGCAATCGGGTGAGAAAACCGGTTTTGCCTACAGCAATGCAATCACACTGGAGGCCCTGGGCCTGGCGGCCCGTGCGGCGCGTTCGATTTCTCGTGCCGGGCAAAATGGCACGGTACAGGCGTTCAGCACCCAGGATGTCGCCCAGCTATATGCACCGGATAACCCCCTGGAAGTGATCAGCCGTGCGGAAAAGGTTGAGCTGCTCAAGCGCGTCGACGCGGCCACCCGTGCCCTGGACCCGCGTATTCAGCAGGTCACCGTAAGCATGGCCGGTGTGTGGGAGCGCATCTTGGTGGCGTCCACCGACGGCGGGCTGGCGGCGGATGTGCGGCCACTGGTGCGTTTCAATGTCAGCGTGATCGTCGAACATAATGGGCGCCGCGAACGCGGTGGTCATGGCGGCGGCGGTCGTACCGACTACCGTTATTTCCTTACTGACGACCGTGCCATGGGCTATGCCCGTGAAGCGCTGCGCCAGGCGTTGGTCAACCTGGAGGCGATTCCGGCACCGGCGGGTACCTTGCCGGTGGTGCTGGGTTCGGGTTGGTCCGGGGTTTTGCTGCACGAAGCGGTGGGGCATGGCCTGGAAGGCGACTTCAACCGTAAGGGCAGCTCCGCCTACAGCGGGCGCATGGGCGAGATGGTTGCCTCCAAGCTGTGCACCATTGTCGATGATGGCACTTTGGCGGGCCGTCGGGGCTCGCTGAGCGTTGATGACGAAGGTACGCCGACCGAGTGCACCACGCTGATCGAGAACGGCGTACTCAAGGGCTACATGCAAGACAAGCTCAACGCCCGCCTGATGGGCGTGGCACGTACCGGCAACGGCCGCCGCGAATCTTATGCGCACCTGCCGATGCCACGCATGACCAACACCTACATGCTCGGTGGTGAAAGCGACCCGGCGGAAATCATCGCGTCGGTTAAGCGCGGGATCTACTGCGCCAACCTTGGCGGCGGGCAGGTGGATATCACCAGTGGCAAGTTTGTGTTTTCCACCAGCGAGGCGTACCTGATCGAAGACGGCAAGATCACCGCGCCGGTCAAGGGCGCGACGTTGATTGGTAACGGGCCGGAAGCGATGAGCAAGGTGTCGATGGTCGGTAATGACCTGTCGCTGGATAGTGGCGTCGGCACGTGCGGCAAGGATGGGCAGTCGGTGCCGGTGGGTGTCGGCCAGCCAACCCTGAAAATTGATGCGATTACCGTAGGGGGGACGGGGTCGTAAGCCGCGGAGCTTCGGGTGGCGAAGGTCGCCACCCGGGGAAGAGGATCAGCGCAGACCGCGTTGAGTCTCGTCCAGCTCTCGGATGTACTTGAAAATTTTACGGCTGGTGGCCGGCGGCTTGTTATGCGCCAGTTCGTGTTGAGCCTGACGGATCTGGGAACGCAGTTGCTGGCGGTCCGCGTCCGGGTACTCCGCTACGAATTTCTCCAGCACGGCATCATCGCCCGATATCAGGCGGTCACGCCAACGTTCCAGGTTATGGAAGCGTTCGTTGTACTGGCGAGTGGAGGCATCGGTTTGATCAAGCAACGCCAGAATCGCGTCAGTGTCCTGGTCGCGCATCAGCCTGCCGATAAACGCGATATGCCGTTTACGCGCGATATTCGCGGTGTGCTTAGGCGCATCGGCCAGAGCCCGGCGCATTTCGTCGGTCAGTGGCAGTTTTGCAATCAAGTCTTTCTTGAGCGTTGTGAGGCGCTCGCCAAGATCAACCAGAGCATGCAGCTCGCGTTTGACTTGGGATTTGCTTTTCTCCCCATCGAGGGAGTCGTCGTAAGAATCAACCATGGTGGCAGTCCGCAAAGAAACGCCGCCATGATAACCAGTCGGGGGCCTCTTGTCCGGCCCGGTCGCTCGATGGCCTTAACCGAAAGCAGAGTTTGAGTGGAGAAAACCATGAGTGCAGCCCAAAGCGTCGGTCCGCAAGCGTTACCGGCACTGCAGGAACAAGTCGAGCAGATCCTTGCCGAAGCCAAGCGCCAGGGGGCCAGCGCCTGTGAAGTAGCTGTGTCGCTGGAGCAGGGGCTGTCTACTTCGGTGCGTCAGAGGGAAGTGGAAACCGTTGAGTTCAACCGCGACCAGGGGTTTGGCATCACTTTGTATGTGGGGCAGCGCAAGGGCTCGGCCAACACGTCGGCCAGCGGCCCGGAGGCGATTCGCGAGACCGTCGCGGCGGCTTTGGCCATCGCCAGGCACACTTCTGAAGATGAAAGCTCTGGCCTGGCCGATAAGGCGTTGATGGCCAAGGACTTGAAGGATTTCGACCTGTTCCATGCCTGGGATATCACGCCTGAGCAAGCTATTGAGCGGGCGCTGATATGCGAAGCGGCTGCGTTTGACGCTGATGCGCGCATCAAGAACGCCGATGGCACCACCTTGAGTACCCATCAGGGTTGCCGTGTTTACGGCAACAGCCACGGTTTTATCGGTGGTTATGCGTCTACACGTCATAGTTTGAGCTGTGTGATGATCGCCGAAGCCAATGGCCAGATGCAGCGTGATTATTGGTATGACGTGAATCGTCAAGGCGATCTGCTGGCCGACCCGGTCAGCATTGGTCAGCGCGCCGCACAACGTGCCGCCAACCGCCTGGGCGCACGCCCGGTGGCGACCTGTGAAGTGCCGGTGCTGTTCTCGGCGGAGCTGGCCG
Source organism: Pseudomonas sp. MWU13-2517 (assembly GCF_023242545.1). Lineage (NCBI taxonomy): Bacteria > Pseudomonadati > Pseudomonadota > Gammaproteobacteria > Pseudomonadales > Pseudomonadaceae > Pseudomonas > Pseudomonas sp. MWU13-2517. The sequence goes on from NZ_JALMFA010000010.1 coordinate 128,833, forward strand.
GTGGTTTGTTCAGCAGTTTTCTGGGGGCGATTTCCGGCGGTAACCTGTACCGCAAGTCCTCGTTCCTTGAAGGCACCATCGGCCAGAAGCTGTTCCCTGAGTGGCTGACCATCGACGAACGCCCGCACCTGATGCGTGCCATGGGCAGCTCGGCGTTCGATGGTGACGGCCTGGCGACGTATGCCAAGCCATTTGTCGAGCAGGGCGAGTTGGTGTCCTACGTCCTGGGTACTTACGCCGGCCGCAAGCTTGGCTTGCCAAGTACTGCCAACTCCGGTGGCGTGCATAACCTGTTTGTGACCCATGGTGACGAAGATCAGGCAGCATTGCTGCGTCGTATGGGCCGAGGCCTGCTGGTGACCGAGTTGATGGGCCATGGTTTGAATATGGTGACCGGGGATTACTCTCGAGGCGCGGCAGGTTTTTGGGTGGAAAATGGTGAGATTCAGTTCGCCGTCCAGGAAGTGACCATTGCCGGCAACATGCGGGACATGTTCAAGCAGATCGTTGCAGTGGGTAACGACCTGGAACTGCGCAGCAACATTCGCACCGGGTCTGTCCTGATCGAGCGGATGACCGTCGCTGGCAGTTGATCCCGCATCGCTTCACAAAAAGGCGCGCCATCCTCAGGATGGCGCGCCTTTTTTGTGGCTGTCTAGAAAGCGGATTAATCGGCTGTGCTTGTTTTGATTCTTAATATCATTTAATAATGAATATCATTACTGGATGAGTGTGGATCATGAGTTCTGTCCTGCATGAGGATCCGTACCTGGAAAGCTGGCGTTGGATGAGCCGTCAGATCCGTTGCGGCCTCGATCCCAATGAACCTCGCCTGATCGAACATTACCTCAATGAAGGCCGATACCTGGCGTGTTGCACCGCGACCCATCCCTGGACGATCGCTGAAACTTCATTCCGTCTCTTGATCGACACCGCCAGTGATATCGCCTTGCCGTGGCACTGGCGATCCCTATGCCTGGACCAGGCATGGCGCCCCTTGCGTGATCTGGAAAAACTCTCGCGCTGCGCCTGCCGCCTCAAGCGCTGGCAGACCTTTGCCTGGCAATTGGCGACCTGCGAGTTGCTGCCATCACTTTCTCACTCTGACCTGGTGCAAGGATCTAACGATGAGTAACACCCGTATCGAACACGACAGCATGGGCGAGCTTCAGGTGCCTGCCGACGCCCTGTATGGCGCGCAAACCCAGCGCGCGGTGAACAACTTCCCGATCAGCAAGCAGCGTATGCCGACGCAATTCATTCGTGCCTTGATTCTGGCCAAGGCCGCTGCCGCCAAGGTCAATGTCGACCTCAAACAGATCAGCGAAGCCCAGGGCAAGGCGATCGTCGATGCCGCCCAGGGCTTGCTGGAAGGCGATTTTATGCCGCATTTCCCGGTGGATATCTTCCAGACCGGGTCCGGCACCAGTTCCAACATGAACGCCAATGAAGTGATTGCGACCCTCGCCACCCGCTTGCTCGGTGAGGTCATCAACCCAAACGATCACGTTAACTGCGGCCAGAGCAGCAACGACATCATTCCGACCACTATTCACGTCAGCGCCGCGTTGGTTCTGCATGAGCAAACGCTGCCAGCCCTGCTGCATCTGGTTCAGGTGATTGAGCAGAAGGCTGAAGCCGTTCACCCCTTCATCAAGACCGGTCGCACTCACCTGATGGATGCCATGCCCGTGCGCATGAGCCAGGTACTCAACGGCTGGGCGCAGCAACTCAAGTCCAATATCGGGCATTTGCAGGACTTGCTGCCAAGCCTGCAGGCCCTGGCCCAGGGAGGCACAGCTGTCGGCACCGGGATTAATGCACACCCTGAATTCGCGGCACGTTTCAGCCAGCAGTTGAGTCATCTGACCGGCGTGAAATTTACACCGGGCAAGAACCTGTTTGCGTTGATCGGTTCCCAGGACACGGCTGTCGCCGTTTCCGGCCAATTGAAAGCCACCGCCGTCTCACTGATGAAAATCGCCAACGATCTTCGCTGGATGAACTCCGGCCCCCTCGCCGGTCTTGGTGAAATCGAGCTGGAGGGCTTGCAACCGGGTTCCTCGATCATGCCTGGCAAGGTCAATCCGGTGATCCCGGAAGCGACCGCCATGGTGGCCACGCAAGTGATTGGTAATGACACGGTCATCACCGTTGCCGGGCAGTCGGGCAACTTCGAACTGAACGTGATGCTGCCGATCATCGCCCAGAATCTGCTCAGCAGCCTCGAGTTGCTGGCCAATTCAAGCCGATTGCTGGCGGACAAGGCCATCGCCAGCTTCAAGATCAATGAAGCCAAGCTCAAGGAAGCGCTGTCGCGTAACCCAATCCTGGTCACTGCACTCAATCCGATCATCGGCTACCAGAAGGCCGCCGAAATTGCCAAGAAAGCCTATCAGCAAGGTCGCCCGATCATTGAGGTCGCCCTTGAGCACACTGACTTGCCCCGTAGTCAGCTGGAAATTCTGCTGGATCCGGAAAAACTCACGGCCGGTGGCGTGTAATCACCGACTCTGCTTTGGAGGCTCACCATGGAGCATTGGAAACGCACGATCGAACGAGCCAATCGCTGCTTTATGCAGGGCGAACTGGTCGACGCTCGCGAGGCCTATTTGCAAGCCCTGGCCCTGGCTCAAGTGTTATTCGAGCGCTGGTCGGACGCTGACGAGGCAGTGGCGGCTTGCGTCATTTCCCATCACAACCTGGCGGACCTGCACCTGCGCCTGAACCAGCCAGAGGAAAGCGCGGAATACCTCTGTGCCATTCACCAGCGTCTGTTGCAGACCATGCAGGACTCGCGTCTGAGCCCGCAACTGCGCGAGGCGGCGCTGCGCCAGAGCAGCAAGACCTATGTTGAGTTGTTGAATTTCATCAGCGATCACGGTGAGTACCCACGTACTCATCGCTTGTTGGGCGGCGCTGCGGCGCAACCGAATGCGCCGGCCCGCAACAGCCCTTATTACGGAGCTCATTGATATGACCTACGCCTTGCCTGCCTTGCCTTATGCCTACGATGCCCTGGAGCCGCATATCGATGCGCAGACCATGGAGATTCACTACACCAAGCATCACCAAACGTATATCAACAACCTCAACGCGGCGGTTGAAGGCACCGAGTTCGCAGGTTGGCCGGTAGAGAAACTGGTGTCCAGCGTCCAGCAACTGCCAGAAAAACTGCGTGCTGCAGTGATCAATCAGGGTGGCGGTCACGCTAATCACTCGCTGTTCTGGGCCGTGATGTCACCCAAAGGCGGTGGCAAGCCCGAGGGCGTGCTGGGCCAGGCTATCGATGAGCAACTGGGTGGTTTTGACAGCTTCAAGGAAGCCTTCACCAAAGCTGCGTTGACACGTTTCGGCAGTGGCTGGGCCTGGCTCAGTGTTACCCCACAAAAGACCCTGGTAGTGGAAAGCAGCGGCAATCAGGACAGCCCATTGATGAGCGGCAACACGCCGATCCTCGGGCTGGATGTCTGGGAGCACGCCTACTACCTGCTGTATCAGAACCGTCGCCCGGAATACATCAATGCCTTCTACAGCGTCATCAATTGGCCAGAAGTCGCCGCTCGTTATCAGGCTGCCTTGGCCTGACGCTCACTCCCTATAACAAGATCTAAGGCCGACTATGGGCACTGAAACACTGACGATCGGCAGCGGACGCATGTTTCGCTATGCATTTGGCTCGCTGCTGCTATTGGCAGGAACTGCTTTGCTGGTGGCCCACGGGCTGGCCTGGCTGGACTTGCAGCCGCGCATCCTGCGTGCCCTGCAAGGCGGGGCGATCTGTGCGCTCGGTACGGCGTTGGGTGCGGTCCCGGTGCTGGTGATTCGGCGGATGCCGTTGGCGCTGAGCGATTCCCTGCTGGGGTTCGGTGCCGGGGTGATGCTGGCGGCGACTGCGTTTTCGTTGATCGTGCCAGGCATTTCTGCTGCCCAGAACCTGGGGCTATCATCCTGGGGCGCGAGTGGGTTGATCAGCTTGGGCATTATGCTGGGCGCTTTCGGTTTGTATCTGGTTGACCGTAAGGTCTCTGGTGCCGGCCCCGAAATGTTGCTGGGCACGCCAGGCAAACCGGTGATCCCGCCACGCATTTGGCTGTTTGTGTTCGCCATCATTGCGCACAACATTCCAGAAGGTATGGCGGTGGGCGTGTCTGCCGGCGGTGGCATGCCGGATGCCGACAGCCTGGCCATGGGGGTTGCCCTGCAGGATGTGCCCGAAGGTCTGGTGATTGCGCTGGTATTGGCAGGGGCGGGGATGTCGCGGGTCAAGGCGTTCTTGATCGGTGCCGCCTCAGGGTTGGTCGAGCCTGTTTTCGCGGTGACTTGCGCATGGCTGGTCAGCCTGGCCGAACTGCTATTGCCTTTGGGGCTGGCGTTGGCCGCGGGTGCGATGTTGTTGGTGGTGACCCATGAAGTGATCCCCGAATCGAGGCGCAACGGTCACGAAAAGCTCGCCAGCCTGGGGCTGTGTATCGGGTTTTGCCTGATGATGGTTATGGATACTGCCTTGGGGTGACGCCTTTTCAGCGTCACGCAGTGTTCTAGGGTGAGTTTACTCACCCTCATCGAAGTAGTTGTTGATCAACTTCACCAAGGCGTCCATCGCTTCCTGTTCCTGCTCGCCTTCCGTCTTCAGGTGAATCCGCGTGCCCTTGCCGGCAGCCAGCATCATCATGGCCATGATGCTTTTACCATCGACCATGGACTCGGGGGTGCGCCCGGCGCGAATCTGGCAGGGGAACTGCCCGGCAACGCCGACGAACTTGGCAGAGGCCCGGGCATGCAAGCCCAGCTTGTTGATGATTTCAATTTCCAGAGCGGGCATCGCGGGGGTGTTCCTTTCAGCTAAGGTCGCGGTGGCGAACCTGGACGTTCTTGAGGGTTTGTTGCAAAGCCTGGCCCAAGCGTTCGGTCAGATAGACGGAACGGTGATGGCCTCCGGTGCAACCGACGGCAATCGTGACATAGGCCCGGTTGCTTGCGGCGAACCGCGGCAACCATTTGATCAGGTAGCTGTAAATGTCCTGGAACATCTCCTCCACATCCGGCTGCGCTGCAAGGTAATCGGCTACGGGTTGATCCAGCCCGGACTGATCACGCAGTTCTGGCTTCCAGTAGGGGTTAGGCAGGCAGCGGACATCGAACACCAGGTCGGCATCCACCGGCATGCCGCGCTTGAAGCCGAACGACTCCACCAGAAATGCGGTGCCGGGCTCGGGCTGGTTTAACAGGCGCAGCTTGATTGCGTCGCGCAGTTGGTACAGGTTGAGGCTGGTGGTGTTGATCTTGAGGTCGGCGAGGTCAATGATCGGCCCAAGCAGCTTGGTTTCGTCCTCGATGGCTTCGGCGAGGGAGCGATGCGGGCTGCTGAGCGGATGGCGCCGCCGGGTTTCGGAGAAGCGCTTGAGCAGCGTCTCTTCGTCGGCATCCAGATACAGCACGTCGCAATGAATATGCTTGGCGCGAACTTCCTCGAGCAACTCAGGGAACCGGGAGAGGTGGCTGGGCAGGTTGCGGGCATCAATCGATACGGCCACCAACGGTTGCGCGAGTTCAGTATGGATCAATGCACGTTCCGCCAATTCCGGCAGTAGACCGGCGGGCAAGTTGTCGATGCAATAAAAGCCGTTGTCCTCAAGAACATTGAGAGCAGTGCTTTTACCTGAGCCGGAACGGCCGCTGACGATGATCAAACGCATGATTACTGCCCGTTTTGTTCATCCAGGACAACCTGATAGAGCGCCTCGTTGCTGGCGGCACTGCGCAATTTGTCGCGTACTTCCTTGCGGTCGAGCATGCTGGCTATCTGCCGAAGCAATTCCAGGTGCGCATCGGTGGCGGCTTGTGGGACCAGCAAAACAAACAACAGGTCGACAGGGGCGCCGTCGATGGCGTCGAAATCGATGGGGGCTTCCAGGTGCAGCAGGGCGCTCACCGGGGACTCGCAGCCTTTGAGTCGGCAGTGAGGAATGGCGATGCCGTTGCCAAAACCGGTGGAACCGAGTTTTTCACGGGCAACCAGTGCCTCGAAGACATCCTGCATCTCCAGATCCGGCACTTCGCGGTGGATCAGGTTGGCAATTTGTTCGAGGGCTTTTTTCTTGCTGCCGCCCGGCACGTTCACGAGGGAACGGCCGGGGGTCAGGATGGTTTCAAGTCGGATCATGGGGAGGGAGTTAGCGACCTGTACCTTGCATCAGGTGCAGATTCTTTTCCTTATGCTTTTTAAGTTGGCGGTCAAGCTTGTCGGTCAGGGCATCGATAGATGCATACATGTCTTCATGCTCAGCGTTGGCGACTACTTCTCCGCCGGGAATCTGCAGGGTTGCCTCGATTTTCTGCTGAAGCTTGTCGACCTTCATGATGACTTGCACATTGGTGATCTTGTCAAAATGACCCTCGAGCCGCTTCAGCTTTTGCTCGACATAGTCGCGCAATGGAGGGGTGACTTCTACATGGTGTCCACTGATGTTGACTTGCATACAGCTTCTCCTTCGTTGCCAGTGCATAAAGCGGCAGGTAGGAATACCTGCCACTGGAACGCTATGGCCCGCCCGTCACATCAAACGCTTACGCTCGCTGGAAGGCGCGATCCCGAGGGACTCGCGGTACTTGGCGACGGTTCGACGGGCGACCTGAATGCCTTGTGCCTCCAGTAAACCAGCGATCTTACTGTCACTCAATGGCTTTTTCTGATTTTCCGCGGCAACCAGTTTTTTGATGATCGCGCGGATTGCCGTGGACGAGCATTCGCCGCCTTCGGAGGTGCTGACGTGGCTGGAGAAAAAGTATTTCAACTCATAAATACCCCGTGGGGTATGCATGAATTTTTGCGTGGTTACCCGGGAGATCGTCGATTCGTGCATGCCCACTGCTTCTGCGATGTCGTGCAGGACAAGCGGCTTCATCGCTTCGTCGCCATACTCCAGGAAGCCGCGCTGGTGCTCGACGATCTGGGTGGCCACCTTCATCAGGGTTTCGTTGCGGCTTTGCAGGCTCTTGATGAACCAGCGCGCTTCCTGCAGTTGGTTACGCATGAAGGTATTGTCGGCGCTGGTGTCGGCGCGGCGTACAAAACCCGCGTATTGCGGGTTGACTCGCAGGCGCGGCACCGACTCCTGGTTGAGTTCGACGAGCCAGCGCTCATTGTCCTTTCGAACGATTACATCGGGAACGACATACTCGGCTTCGCTGGACTCGATCTGTGAGCCTGGACGCGGGTTGAGGCTCTGTACCAGCTCGATCACCTGGCGCAGGTCATCTTCCTTGAGCTTCATGCGGCGCATCAGCTGGCTGTAGTCGCGGCTTCCCAGCAGGTCGATATAGTCGGTGACCAGGCGTTGGGCCTCGGTGAGCCAAGGGGTCTTGGCGGGCATTTGGCGCAGTTGCAGCAGCAGGCACTCGCTGAGCGTGCGGGCGCCTATGCCGGCGGGTTCGAACTGCTGGATGCGGTGCAGGACGGCTTCGATCTCGTCCAGCTCGATGTCCAGTTCCGGGTCGAATGCCTCGAGGATTTCCTCAAGGGTTTCGTCCAGGTAGCCCTGGTTGTTGATGCAATCGATCAGGGTGACGGCGATCAGGCGGTCGGTGTCGGACATCGGTGCCAGGTTCAATTGCCACAACAAATGACTTTGCAGGCTCTCGCCGACGGACGTACGGGTAGTGAAATCCCACTCGTCATCGTCGTTGCTGGGCAGGCTGCTGGCGCTGGTCTGGTAGACGTCTTCCCACGCGGTATCCACGGGAAGATCGTTGGGAATACGTTCGTTCCATTCGCCATCCTCCAGGTTGTCCACCGTAGGGGCGGTTTCCTGATAGGAAGGTTCCTGCACGTCGGCGTTGGGTTTTTGCTCGATGTTATCGGCCAGCGGGTCTGTATTATCGAAGTCGTCGCCTTCTTCCTGGCGTTCGAGCATCGGATTGGACTCCAGCGCCTCCTGGATTTCCTGTTGCAGGTCCAGGGTTGACAATTGGAGCAGGCGGATGGCCTGTTGCAGCTGCGGTGTCATCGTCAGCTGCTGGCCCATTCTCAGGACTAGCGATGGTTTCATGGCAGGGGCTTAACACCTTATTCGCCGGCGCATTGCGCCATCCACGACAGGGCGCGTGAGCGCCAAACATAAGCAAATTATATGCCTGATATCGGGGGCTTTGCCTAGAGCACGGTAACAATAAAAAGCCTGAGGTTTTTATTGACTACCGCGCGCATTGGCGAACAGCCGTGACACCGCGGTGTTTACAGGCGGAACTCGTGGCCCAGGTACACTTCCTTGACCAGTTCGTTGGCCAGGATGGTTGCCGAGTCACCTTCGGCGATCAACTGACCATCGTTGACGATATAGGCGGTTTCACAGATATCGAGCGTCTCGCGAACGTTGTGGTCGGTGATCAACACGCCGATGCCCTTGGCCTTCAGATGGTGGATGATCTGTTTGATGTCGCCAACCGAGATCGGGTCGACACCGGCAAACGGTTCGTCCAGCAGGATGAACTTCGGTGCGGTGGCCAAGGCGCGGGCGATCTCCACTCGGCGCCGCTCACCACCGGACAGGCTCATGCCGAGATTGTCGCGAATGTGGTTGATGTGGAATTCCTGCAGCAGGCTTTCCAGTTCCTTGCGGCGGCCATCGCGGTCGAGTTCCTTGCGGGTCTCCAGGATCGCCATGATGTTGTCGGCTACCGACAGTTTGCGGAAGATCGACGCTTCCTGGGGTAGATAGCCGATACCGGCCCGAGCACGACCGTGCATTGGCTGGTGACTGACATCCAGGTCATCGATCAATACGCGACCCTGATCCGCCTGGACCAGGCCGACGATCATATAGAAGCAAGTGGTCTTGCCGGCACCGTTGGGGCCGAGCAAGCCGACGATCTGGCCACTGTCGATCGAAAGGCTGACGTCGCGCACGACCTGACGGCTTTTATAGGCCTTGGCCAGATGCTGGGCTTTCAGGGTTGCCATTACTCGGCCTTCTTCTTCGGCTGGATAACCATATCGACACGCGGACGCGGTGCGCTGACCTTGTTGCCATTGGCGCGGCCGGCGTTGGCGATCTGTTTCACGGTGTCATAGGTGATTTTTTCACCTTCCGTGGAGTTGCCGTCGGTGCTGATCACTTTGGCCTGATCGATCAGGATGATGCGGTTTTGCTGGGCGTGGTACTGGATGGTCTTGCCGTAGCCCTTCATCGGTCCCGGATCGGCCGCGGCTTGTTTCTGCTCGAAGTAAGCCAGATTGCCCACCGAAGTCACCACGTCAATGTCGCCGGCCGGGGTACGCGTCAGCGTCACCGTGTTGCCGGTGATTTTCATCGAGCCTTGGGTGATGATCACATCGCCCGTGTAGGTAGCAATGCCTTTCTTGTCATCCAATTGGGCATCGTTGGCCTGAATATGGATCGGTTGCTGGCTATCGTTCGGCAGAGCCCAGGCGCTCACGCTTCCCAGTGCTGCGCCCAGACCGAGCAAAATAGGGAGGGTTTTAACGAGCCTCATACTGTCCTCTTACGTTCGATAGCAGGTGTATCCTGCTTTCTTTCAAATACGCTTTCATTCCCTTGCCAGTCGATACACCGCCAGCGCCGTCGATTCTAACGTCTTGCTCGGTCTGCGCATATTGCTGTTGTGGGAATACGGTCATACGACTACTGGTGATGATGGTGTCGCGTTTCTGCTCGTCGGTGCGCGCAACGCGTACCGAGTCGATCAACTCTACCTGGGTTCCGTCCGGGTTGACTTCGCCACGCAGGCTGGTGACATGCCAGGGGAACTCGGTGCCACGGTACAGGTTCATGTCCGGGTTGGTCAGCAAAGTGACCTCGGAGGCTTTCAAATGTTCGACCTTGTCGGCCGTCATCTCGTATTGCACCTTGCCATCGGGCAGGAACTGCACGCTGTAGGCTTTGGTTGCGTAATAGTCGATAACGCCTTCATCAACCTGTACCACAGGTTTGTCGAGGAAGCGCTCCGGGCTGATATTCCAGTAGCCCACCGCCAGGAAGATCGCGGCGATGACTCCGAATAACAGGAAGTTGCGAATCTTTTTACTCAGCATAAAACGCTCTATAGGTAGGCGGCGTGGGCCGCTTCAAGACTGCCCTGGGCGCGCAGGATCAATTCGCAGAACTCGCGGGCAGCACCCTCGCCGCCACGGGCGGTGGTAATGCCATGGGCGTGTTCACGCACAAAGGCTGCGGCGTTCGCGACGGCCATGCCCAGGCCCACCCGGCGAATGACCGGGAGGTCGGGCAGGTCATCGCCCAAGTAGGCGACCTGCTCATAGCTTAGGTTGAGTTGGCCAAGAAGCTCGTCCAGAACCACCAGTTTATCCTCACGGCCCTGATACAGGTGAGGAATCCCCAGGTTTTGTGCGCGGCGTTCCACAACGGGGGTCTTTCGACCGCTGATAATCGCTGTTTGCACGCCCGCCGCCATCAACATTTTGATGCCTTGGCCGTCAAGCGTGTTGAAGCTCTTGAATTCGCTGCCATCTTCAAGGAAGTACAGGCGGCCATCGGTCAGCACGCCGTCAACGTCAAAAATGGCCAGTTTGATGTTTTTGCCGCGTTGCAGCAGGTCGTCGGTCATTTACATCACTCCCGCACGCAGTAAGTCGTGCATGTTCAGCGCGCCAATCGGGCGATCGGCGCTATCGACTACCACCAGCGCGCCGATCTTGTGGTCTTCCATGATCTTCAGGGCTTCGGCCGCCAGCATTTCCGGGCGAGCCGTCTTGCCGTGGGGCGTCATCACCGCGTCGATGGTCGCGGTGTGGATATCAATGGTGCGGTCCAGGGTGCGGCGCAGGTCACCGTCGGTGAAGACCCCGGCCAGGCGCCCGTCGGTCTCAAGGATCACGGTCATGCCCAGGCCCTTGCGGGTCATCTCCATCAAGGCGTCCTTGAGCAACGTGCCGCGTTGAACGTGGGGCAGTTCGTCGCCGGCATGCATGACGTTTTCCACCTTCAGCAGCAAGCGACGACCCAGGGCGCCGCCCGGGTGGGAGAACGCGAAGTCTTCAGCGGTAAAGCCGCGAGCCTCCAGCAGCGCTACGGCCAGGGCATCGCCCATGACCAGGGCGGCGGTGGTGGAAGAGGTCGGCGCCAGGTTCAGTGGGCAGGCTTCATGGGCGACATGTACGTTCAGGTTGACTTCGGCAGCCTTGGCCAGCGTCGATTCCGGGTTGCCGGTGATGCTGATCATCTGGATGCCCAGGCGCTTGATCAGTGGCAGCAAGGTCACGATTTCGTTGGTGGTGCCGGAGTTGGACAGCGCCAGGATGATGTCATCCTTGGTGATCATGCCCATGTCGCCATGGCTGGCTTCGGCCGGGTGTACGAAAAAAGCCGTGGTGCCGGTGCTTGCCAGGGTGGCGGCAATCTTGTTGCCGACATGGCCGGATTTGCCCATGCCGACCACGACAACGCGGCCTTTACTGGCCAGGATCATCTCGCAGGCGCGCACGAAATCCGCGTCGATATGGGCCAGTAAACCTTCTACGGCTTCCAGTTCGAGGCGAATGGTACGTTGTGCGGATTGAATGAGGTCGCTGGATTGGCTCATGTCTGAAGTCGTATAGCCTGACGAAAAGTCGGCGATTATAGCGGTAATGATCAATTCCCTCACGCAAGTTCGTCAGGCTTTATTCGCGCAGGGCTTGAGATTCATGCTCAGCAACGTTTTTTCCCTGTCGTGAATCTGAACAAGCGCAGTTCCGGCCTTGGGGGCTCTGTACCAGCAGTGATATAGTTCGCCGCCAGTTCGGTCCGCCCAGCCCATGTGGATAATTATTGCGCAGGCGTTGCTAACGAAAGTCGCAAGCATGGTGTCTGAGTGAAAGGCTGCATCCCAAGGAGATTAGATGAGTGCCGATAACGCCTACGCGGTCGAGCTGAAGGGCCTTACCTTCAAGCGCGGGACGCGCAGCATCTTCAATAACGTCGATATTCGCATTCCCCGTGGCAAGGTCACGGGAATCATGGGGCCTTCCGGTTGTGGCAAAACCACCCTGTTGCGCCTGATGGGCATGCAGTTGCGCCCCAGTGCCGGTGAAGTGTGGGTCAACGGCCAGAACCTGCCGACGCTGTCGCGCAGCGATCTGTTCGATGCGCGCAAGCACATGGGCGTACTGTTCCAGAGCGGCGCGCTGTTTACCGACCTCGATGTTTTCGAAAACGTGGCGTTTCCGCTGCGGGTGCATACCCAGCTGTCCGATGAAATGATTCGTGACATCGTGTTGTTGAAGCTGCAGGCCGTGGGGCTTCGTGGTGCCATCGACCTGATGCCCGACGAATTGTCCGGCGGCATGAAGCGCCGGGTTGCGCTTGCGCGGGCGATCGCCCTCGACCCACAGATCCTCATGTATGACGAGCCTTTCGTCGGTCAGGACCCAATCGCCATGGGCGTGCTGGTGCGTCTGATCCGTCTGCTCAACGATGCGCTGGGGATCACCAGCATCGTGGTGTCCCACGATCTGGCCGAAACCGCGAGTATCGCCGACTACCTCTATGTGGTGGGTGATGGCCAGGTGCTGGGGCAGGGTACGCCGGAAGAGCTGATGAATGCCGATAACCCGCGTATCCGCCAGTTCATGACTGGCGATCCCGATGGCCCGGTGCCTTTTCACTTTCCGGCGGCGGATTACCGCTCAGATCTTCTGGGGAAGCGCTGATGCGCAAGACATCTCTTATCGAGAAGGTTCGCCTTTTCGGCCGCTCAGGCATCGACATCGTCGAAGTGCTGGGCCGCTCGACTATTTTCCTGTTTCACGCCTTGCTCGGTCGCGGCGGCATTGGCGGCGGCTTTGGGCTGCTGGTCAAGCAACTGCATGCGGTCGGCGTGATGTCGCTGGTGATCATCGTCGTTTCGGGCGTGTTCATCGGCATGGTGCTGGCATTGCAGGGCTTCAATATTCTTTCCAGCTACGGTTCGGAACAAGCGGTAGGGCAGATGGTTGCCCTGACGCTGTTGCGTGAGCTCGGTCCGGTGGTTACGGCGCTGCTGTTCGCCGGGCGTGCCGGTTCGGCGCTGACCGCCGAGATCGGCAACATGAAGTCCACCGAGCAACTGTCGAGCCTGGAAATGATTGGCGTAGACCCGCTCAAATACATTGTTGCGCCGCGCCTGTGGGCCGGCTTCATTTCCCTGCCGCTGCTGGCGATGATTTTCAGCGTGGTGGGTATCTGGGGCGGTTCGTGGGTAGCGGTGGACTGGCTGGGGGTCTATGACGGCTCTTACTGGGCCAACATGCAAAACAGTGTGACGTTCAGTGGTGACGTGCTCAACGGCATCATAAAGAGCATCGTTTTCGCTTTTGTAGTGACCTGGATCGCCGTATTCCAAGGCTACGACTGTGAGCCCACTTCAGAAGGGATCAGTCGCGCCACCACCAAGACCGTTGTGTACGCCTCGCTGGCTGTACTGGGCCTTGACTTTATTTTGACCGCCTTGATGTTTGGAGATTTCTGATGCAAAACCGCACTGTGGAAATCGGTGTCGGCCTTTTCTTGCTGGCTGGCATCCTGGCTTTACTGTTACTGGCGCTGCGAGTCAGCGGCCTTTCGGCCAGCCCCACCGCCGATACTTATAAACTTTACGCCTACTTCGACAATATCGCCGGTTTGACGGTCAGAGCTAAAGTGACCATGGCCGGTGTGACCATCGGCAAGGTCACGGCAATCGATCTGGATCGCGACAGCTTCACCGGTCGAGTGACGATGCAGGTGGACAAGAAGGTAGATAATCTGCCGACTGACTCCACTGCATCTATCCTCACTGCGGGTCTGCTGGGCGAGAAGTACATCGGTGTCAGCGTGGGCGGGGAAACAACCCTGCTCAAGGAAGGTTCTACCATCCACGACACACAGTCGTCGCTGGTGCTTGAGGACCTGATCGGTAAATTCCTGCTCAATACGGTCAATAAAGACGCCAAATGAGGAATCTGTTCATGATCTCTACCTTGCGACGTGGTCTGCTGGTGTTGCTCGCAGCGCTGCCGCTGATGGCTAACGCGGCAGGTTCTGCGCACGATCTGGTGCAGGACACGACCAACAAGATGCTGGCTGACTTGAAGGCCAACAAAGAGCAATACAAGCAGGACCCCACCCGCTTCTACGAGGCGCTGAACACCATTGTCGGGCCTGTGGTTGATGCCGAAGGTATTTCCAGGAGCATCATGACGGTCAAGTATTCGCGCAAGGCAACCCCGGCGCAGATGCAGACCTTCCAGGAGAACTTCAAGAAGGGCTTGTTCCAGTTCTACGGTAACGCTCTGCTCGAGTACAACAACCAGGGTATTACCGTTGATGCTCCAAAGGATGAGTCCGGCGACCGCACCAGCGTCGGCATGACCGTCAAGGGCAACAACGGCGCCGTCTACCCTGTGCAATACACGCTGGAGAAGGTCAACGGCGAGTGGAAGCTGCGCAACGTGATCATCAACGGCATCAATATCGGCAAGCTGTTCCGTGACCAGTTCGCCGATGCCATGCAGCGCAATGGCAATGACCTGGACAAGACCATCAATGGTTGGGCCGGTGAAGTGGCCAAGGCCAAGGAAGAAACCGACAAGCAATCTGCCGGGAAGCCTGCGCAATGACCGAGTCGGCCGTTCGTCTTGGCGCTGCCGGCGAGCTTCTGCTCAGCGGCGTGCTGGATTACCGCACCGGGCCTGAGCTGCGCAAGCAGGGCCAGGCGCTGATCAAGGCCAGCACGGCGTCTGCGCTGGTGCTGGATTGTTCGGCCGTCACCAAATCCAGCAGCGTCGGTTTGTCGTTGTTGCTGTGCTTCATGCGCGATGCCGCAGATGCCAAAAAAGCCGTGAGCATCCGCGCGCTTCCCGAAGATATGCGTGAAATTGCCCAGGTCAGTGGCCTGACCGAGCTGTTGGCGCATCCTTGATCCCACTTATCAATAAAGCCCCCCGTCAGAGTCCTGCTATGCGGGGTTCGCAGGCGCGGGGCTTTTTTGTATGATGTGCGACCCGTGCGCACTGGGCGCCGATAGAGGTTGAGCATGCAGGCCCTAGAAGTTAAGAGCTTCCTTGAAGGAAAGCTGCCGGAAACGATCGTAGAAGTTGAAGGCGAAGGCTGCAATTTCCAGCTGAATGTGATTAGCGATGAACTGGCGGCATTGAGCCCGGTCAAGCGTCAACAGCAGATCTATGCCCATTTGAACCCGTGGATCACCGATGGCAGCATCCATGCGGTCACTATGAAATTTTTCAGCCGCGCGGCTTGGTCCGAGCGCACCTGAGCCCCCAAGGCGTCGAGATTCTTATGGATAAATTGATTATTACCGGTGGTGTCCGCCTTGATGGCGAGATCCGCATTTCCGGTGCGAAAAACTCCGCCTTGCCGATCCTGGCAGCGACCCTGCTGTGCGATGGCCCGGTGACCGTGGCCAACCTGCCGCACCTGCACGACATTACCACCATGATCGAGCTGTTCGGTCGCATGGGTATCGAGCCGGTCATCGACGAAAAACTGGCGGTCGAAATTGACCCCCGCACTATCAAGACCCTGGTCGCCCCGTATGAACTGGTGAAAACCATGCGTGCGTCGATCCTGGTACTGGGCCCGATGGTTGCCCGTTTCGGCGAGGCCGAAGTGGCCCTGCCTGGCGGTTGCGCCATTGGTTCGCGTCCGGTTGACCTGCACATCCGTGGTCTCGAAGCCATGGGCGCGACAATCGACGTCGAAGGCGGTTACATCAAGGCCAAGGCGCCGGAAGGCGGCCTGCGTGGCGCTAACTTCTTCTTTGATACCGTCAGCGTGACCGGTACCGAGAACATCATGATGGCCGCAGCCCTGGCCAATGGTCGCAGCGTCCTGCAAAACGCCGCGCGCGAGCCTGAAGTCGTCGACCTGGCCAACTTCCTGATCGCCATGGGTGCCAACATCACAGGCGCCGGCACCGACACCATCACCATCGATGGCGTGAAGCGCCTGCACTCGGCCACCTACAAAGTGATGCCGGACCGTATCGAGACCGGCACCTACCTGGTCGCCGCCGCCGTGACCGGTGGCCGTGTGAAGGTCAAGGACACCGATCCGACCATCCTCGAAGCCGTTCTGGAAAAACTCAAGGAAGCCGGTGCTGAAATCACCACCGGTGAAGACTGGATCGAGCTGAATATGCATGGCAAGCGGGCCAAGGCCGTCAACTTGCGCACCGCTCCGTACCCGGCGTTCCCGACCGACATGCAAGCGCAGTTCATCTCCTTGAACGCGATTGCCGAAGGCACGGGTGCAGTGATCGAGACCATCTTCGAAAACCGCTTCATGCACGTGTACGAATTGCACCGCATGGGCGCCAAGATCCAGGTCGAAGGCAACACCGCCATCGTCACCGGCATCGATAAGCTCAAGGGCGCGCCTGTCATGGCGACCGACCTGCGTGCTTCGGCCAGCCTGGTGATCTCGGCACTGTGCGCCGAAGGCGATACCCTCATCGACCGTATCTACCACATAGATCGTGGCTACGAGTGCATCGAAGAAAAACTGCAGATGCTCGGCGCGAAAATTCGCCGCGTACCGGGCTAGTCGCTGTCATTGCAGTGGGCGGGCAACCCCGCTCACTGCACGTTGTGAAGAAGCAGTATGCTGAGTTTGTTTCAAATCGAGGCTGTAATGGCCTCGATCTGTGTCTGGCGCCGTTCGCGACCGGACAGCAATAGCCTGATGAAGGACTGACGTTTCCCATGTTGACCATCGCACTGTCCAAGGGCCGCATCCTTGACGACACTTTGCCGCTTCTGGCTGAAGCGGGCATCGTGCCGACCGAGAATCCGGACAAGAGCCGCAAGCTGATCATCCCCACGACCCAGGACGACGTTCGCCTGTTGATCGTGCGGGCTACCGACGTGCCGACTTACGTTGAACATGGTGCGGCCGACCTCGGTGTCGCCGGTAAAGACGTGCTGATGGAATACGGCGGCCAGGGCCTGTACGAGCCGTTGGACCTGCGTATTGCCCTGTGCAAGCTGATGACGGCCGGTCGTGTCGGCGACGTCGAACCCAAGGGCCGTCTGCGGGTTGCCACCAAGTTCGTCAACGTTGCCAAGCGCTACTACGCCGAACAGGGGCGCCAGGTCGACATCATCAAGCTCTACGGTTCGATGGAGCTGGCGCCGCTGATTGGCCTGGCCGACAAGATCATCGACGTAGTCGACACCGGCAATACACTGCGTGCCAACGGTCTGGAACCCCAGGATTTCATTGCTGACATCAGCTCCCGCCTGATCGTCAACAAAGCCTCCATGAAAATGCAACACGCCCGTATCCAGGCGTTGATCGACACCCTGCGCAAGGCAGTGGAGTCTCGACACCGCGGTTGACTCACCCGCGCGGCCTCAGGTCGCGCCCGTCTATCCGCCTCATAGCCAGAATTCTCAGGTGCCCAAGCGGATCGACTGCTAACTTTCGGCGCCTGAGCATTTTTGCCAATCCTATGAGGCCCTCGCTATGACCACGTCCACTGCAATTGCCCGACTCAACGCTGCCGATCCGGATTTCGCCCATCATCTGGATCATCTGCTGAGCTGGGAAAGCGTGTCCGACGACTCGGTCAACCAGCGAGTGCTCGACATCATCAAGGCTGTGCGCGAGCGCGGTGACGCGGCGCTGGTGGACTTCACACGCCAGTTCGACGGCCTGGACGTCAAGTCCATGGCCGACCTGATTCTGCCCCGCGAACGCCTGGAGCTGGCCCTGACGCGCATCACCGCCACTCAGCGTGAAGCCCTGGAAGTCGCGGCGGCGCGGGTGCGCAGCTACCACGAAAAGCAGAAGCAGGACTCGTGGAGCTACACCGAAGCCGACGGCACGGTGCTGGGCCAGAAGGTTACGCCGCTGGATCGCGCCGGCCTGTACGTGCCGGGCGGCAAAGCCTCGTACCCGTCCTCGGTGTTGATGAACGCGATCCCGGCCAAGGTGGCGGGTGTGACCGAGGTGGTCATGGTGGTGCCAACCCCGCGTGGTGAAATCAACGAGTTGGTGCTCGCGGCGGCGTGCATCGCCGGTGTTGACCGCGTGTTCACCATCGGCGGCGCCCAGGCCGTTGCGGCCTTGGCCTACGGCACCGAGAGCGTACCGAAGGTCGACAAGGTCGTGGGCCCGGGCAACATCTACGTGGCCACCGCCAAGCGCCATGTGTTTGGCCAGGTGGGGATCGATATGATCGCCGGTCCATCGGAAATTCTCGTCGTGTGCGACGGCCAGACCGATCCGGACTGGATCGCCATGGACCTGTTCTCCCAGGCCGAACACGACGAAGACGCCCAGGCAATCCTGGTCAGTCCGGACGCCGAGTTCCTCGACAAAGTCGCCGCGAGCATCAATAAGTTGCTGCCGACCATGGAGCGCGCCGAGATCATCGAGAAGTCGATCAATGGCCGTGGCGCGCTGATTCTTGCCCGCGACATGGAGCAAGCCATCGAAGTGGCCAACCGCATCGCACCGGAACACCTGGAGTTGTCCGTAGCCGACCCACAGGCCTGGCTGCCGTCCATTCGTCACGCCGGGGCGATCTTCATGGGCCGCCACACCAGCGAAGCCTTGGGCGACTACTGCGCCGGCCCTAACCACGTGCTGCCGACGTCCGGCACCGCGCGTTTCTCGTCGCCGCTGGGGGTGTATGACTTCCAGAAGCGTTCGTCGATCATCTTCTGCTCGCCGCAGGGTGCCTCCGAGCTGGGTAAGACCGCCTCGGTGCTGGCCCGTGGTGAATCGCTGAGCGCGCACGCGCGCAGCGCCGAATATCGCATCCTCAAGGGGGAATAAGGCATGAGCAAATTCTGGAGCCCTTTCGTCAAGG
Organism: Pseudomonas sp. MWU13-2517; assembly: GCF_023242545.1. Classification (NCBI taxonomy): domain Bacteria; kingdom Pseudomonadati; phylum Pseudomonadota; class Gammaproteobacteria; order Pseudomonadales; family Pseudomonadaceae; genus Pseudomonas; species Pseudomonas sp. MWU13-2517. The sequence goes on from NZ_JALMFA010000010.1 coordinate 147,646, forward strand.
ACCTCGTGCCTTACGTGCCCGGCGAGCAGCCCAAGTTGACCAAGCTGGTCAAACTCAACACCAACGAAAACCCCTACGGCCCGTCGCCCAAGGCACTGGCAGCCATGCAGGCCGAGTTGAACGACAATCTGCGCCTGTACCCGGACCCCAACAGCGACGTGCTCAAGCAGGCCGTGGCCAAGTATTACGGGATTGACGCCGGCAAGGTATTTCTCGGCAACGGTTCCGATGAAGTCCTGGCGCACATCTTCCATGGTCTGTTCCAGCACGACCTGCCGCTGTTGTTTCCGGACATCAGCTACAGCTTTTATCCGGTGTACTGCGGCCTGTACGGCATAAAATCCGACCCGGTGCCGTTGGACGAGCAGTTCCAGATTCGCGTGGCCGATTACGCCAGGCCTAACGGCGGGATCATTTTTCCCAACCCTAACGCGCCTACCGGCTGCGTGATGGCATTGGAGGCGGTAGAGCAGATGCTCAAGGCCAGCCCGGATTCGGTCGTGGTGGTCGATGAAGCCTATATCGACTTCGGCGGCGAAACCGCGATCAGCCTGGTGGATCGTTACCCGAACCTGCTGGTGACCCAGACCCTGTCCAAATCGCGCTCACTGGCCGGCTTGCGTGTGGGCCTGGCGGTGGGCCACCCGGACCTGATCGAGGCGCTGGAGCGGGTCAAGAACAGCTTCAACTCCTACCCGCTGGATCGCCTGGCGATTGTTGGCGCGGCGGCGGCGTTCGAGGACCGTGAGTACTTCGAGAAGACGTGCAAGCAGGTAATCGACAGTCGCAATACGCTGATCGCACAGCTGGAAGGCAAAGGCTTTGAAGTGCTGCAGTCGGCAGCCAACTTCATCTTTGCCCGTCACCCAAGGCACGACGCTGCTGGCCTGGCGGCCAAGTTGCGCGAGCAGGGTGTGATCGTGCGGCACTTCAAGCAGGAGCGGATTGCCCAGTTCCTGCGGATCAGCATCGGTACACCCGAGCAGAACCAGGCGTTGATCGACGGGCTTGGTGAGCTCTAAGCCACACTGAAGGTCTAAAAAATGTGGGAGCGGGCTTGCTGTGGCGAGGGAGCTTGCTCCCGCTGGAGTGCGAAGCGCTCCCAAGATTTTTGGAGTCGCTTCGCGCCCAGCGGGAGCAAGCTCCCTCGCCACAAAAGCCCTTCCCACATGCGTACAACGATGTTGGTTAGATCAGCGGCTCATCCGACTTCTTGTTCTTCCAGCCATCATTGCCCGGTAGCAGCAAATTCAAACCAATCGCTACCACCGCACACAGGGCGATGCCCTTGAGGCCGAAGTCATCCGGGCCGGTGCCGGTACCTACCAAGACACCGCCAATCCCGAACACCAACGTCACAGACACAATCACCAGGTTGCGCGCTTCGCCGAGGTCGATCTTGTGGCGAATCAAGGTGTTCATCCCCACCGCGGCGATCGAGCCGAACAGCAGGCACAGGATGCCGCCCATCACCGGCACCGGAATGCTCTGCAGCAATGCCCCGAACTTACCGATAAACGCCAGGCTGATGGCAAAGACTGCCGCCCAGGTCATGATTTTCGGGTTGTAGTTCTTGGTCAGCATCACCGCGCCGGTCACTTCGGCATAGGTGGTGTTCGGCGGGCCCCCGAACAGACCGGCGGCCGTGGTGGCGATCCCGTCACCCAGCAGGGTGCGGTGCAGGCCGGGCTTCTTCAGGTAATCGCGACCGGTCACGCTGCCTACCGCAATCACGCCGCCGATATGTTCGATCGCCGGGGCCAGGGCTACCGGGACGATAAACAGAATCGCCTGCCAGTTGAACTCCGGCGCAGTGAAGTGGGGCAGGGCGAACCATGGGGCCGCGGCGATTTTCGCCGTGTCGACCACGCCAAAGTAGAACGACATGGCAAACCCCACCAGTACACCGGCGATGATAGGCACCAAGCGGAAAATACCCTTGCCGAACACTGCCACGATCAAGGTGGTCAGCAACGCCGGCATCGAGATCATCATGGCGGTCTGGTAGTGAATCAGCTCGCTGCCGTCACCGGCTTTACCCATCGCCATATTGGCGGCAATCGGCGCCATGGCCAAACCGATGGAGATGATGACCGGGCCAATCACCACGGGTGGCAGCAACCGGTCGATGAAACCGGTGCCTTTGATCTTCACCGCCAGGCCCAGGAAGGTATAAACGAAGCCGGCCGCCATCACGCCGCCCATGGTCGCGGCGAGGCCGAACTGGCCCTTGGCGAGAATGATCGGGGTGATAAAGGCGAAGCTCGATGCCAGGAACACCGGCACCTGTCGCCCTGTCACCACCTGGAACAGCAGCGTGCCCAGGCCTGCGGTGAACAGTGCGACGTTTGGATCAAGACCTGTGATCAGCGGCATCAACACCAGCGCACCAAATGCCACGAAGAGCATTTGTGCGCCAGACAGGATCTGGCGCCAAAGCGGGTCGTTGAATTCATCCTGCATGTTCACGCGTCCTTCTGTTTGGTGCCGAAGATCTTGTCACCGGCATCGCCCAGGCCAGGGATGATATAGCCGTGTTCGTTCAGGCGCTCGTCGATGGATGCGGTGTAGATCTGCACATCGGGGTGGGCCTTCTCGACGGCGGCAATGCCTTCGGGGGCGGCGACCAGCACCATGGCGCGGATGTCCTTGCAGCCGGCTTTTTTCAGCAGGTCAATAGTGGCGACCATTGAGCTACCTGTGGCGAGCATCGGGTCGATGATCATTGCCAGGCGCTCATTGATTTCAGGGACAAGCTTTTCCAGGTAGGTGTGGGCCTGCAGGGTTTCTTCATTGCGGGCCACGCCGACGGCGCTGACTTTGGCACCCGGGATCAGGCTGAGCACGCCTTCGAGCATGCCGATACCGGCACGCAGGATCGGCACCACGGTGATCTTTTTACCGGCGATTTTCTCGACCTGAACGGGACCGGCCCAACCTGGAATCTCGTAGCTTTCCAGGGGCAAATCCTTGGTGGCTTCGTAAGTGAGCAGTGCTCCAACTTCCTGAGCAAGTTCACGGAAGTTCTTGGTACTGATATCGGCACGGCGCATAAGGCCGAGTTTGTGTCGGATCAGCGGGTGGCGGATCTCGCGAGTGGGCATGGGGAAGGCTCCGGCAGCGGGCAAAAAAACCGGCCTAGAGTAATCTATCCGAGGGTGTTGTCCTATAGACATCAAGTACGTTAGTCCATAAAGGCTTGATTGGAGCGCACGAGAAGCGTACCTTCGCCCGCTTTTCTTGCCACAGCACCCCTTGGAGAGCGCCATGTCCGCTGATCTCGAGCATATCCGTCAAATCATGCGCGAGGCTGACTGCCTGTACACCGAAGCGCAAGTCGAAGCAGCGATTGCCAAGGTTGGAGCGCACATCACCCGCGAAATGGCCCACACCAACCCTGTAGTGTTCTGCGTGATGAACGGTGGCCTGATTTTCGCCGGCAAATTGCTGACGCATCTGCAATTTCCGCTGGAGGCGTCCTACCTGCACGCTACGCGCTATCGCAACGAAACCAGCGGCGGTGATCTGTTCTGGAAAGCCAAGCCGGAAGTCTCGTTCATCGACCGCGACGTGCTGATCATCGATGATATCCTCGATGAGGGACACACCCTGGGTGCGATCATAGACTTCTGCAAACACGCCGGCGCGCGCAAAGTGCACACCGCTGTGCTGATCGACAAAGACCATGACCGCAAAGCCCGCCCGGACCTGAAAGCCGATTATGTCGGCCTGCCGTGCATCGACCGCTATATCTTCGGCTATGGCATGGATTACAAAGGCTACTGGCGTAACGCCAATGGCATCTTCGCCGTTAAAGGAATGTAATGAATGGCCCGTTTTCTTGATCAATCGCTGTTTGCTGAGTTGGCCGAGAAAGCGGCCGCCAGCCCTCGTGGTCGACAGCACCTCAACTTCCATGGCATGGAAGAACCCTGCCATCGCATGGCAGTGGGCTTGCAGCCGAACACGTATGTGCCGCCTCATTGCCATCTGAGCGCTGACAAGGCCGAAACGTTGCTGGTACTGAAAGGGCGTCTGGGTATCCTGATCTTCAACGACGTTGGTGAGGTGCTTGACAAGCGGGTTTTGCAGGCCGGCGGAGAGTGCCAGGGTGTCGATCTGCCATCCGGGGTTTTCCATGGTCTGGTCGCGCTGGAACCTGACAGTGTGATGTTTGAGTGCAAAGCCGGCCCTTACCGCCCTGTGGGGGAGGGTGAGCTGGCCAGTTGGGCGCCTCGCGAGGGCGATGCTGGCATGGCTGATTATCATCGCTGGATGCTTGCCCAGTTCGATTGAGCTACAGTGCTGGGCCCTCTCATATGGAGCGGCCCATGAGCCTGTTGATACGCACCTGCGCCGTTCTGGCGCTGACCTTTAGCCTGCCGCTGGCGGCCGCCCCGATGCACAGCCAATTCCTGCCGCCGGACGAACTGGCCTTGCGTGCCGAAACGCCTGACCAGCAGCAGTTGTTGCAAGTCACCGAGTACGCCGTGGTGGCGGGCAGCCAGCGCCAATCCACGCAACAGCCAATCCCGATCACGTCGCCGTTGATGATTCGCCTCAGGGGCAAATCGTTGAATAAAGGCGCGACGATCAACCAGGTGGTGCTCAATTTTGACGCCGAAAGCAAAAGCCTGAAAAAACCGGTCTTCGATGACGCCAGCAAGACCCTGACGTTGTCTTATCCGATGACACAGTACCGCGTGATTATCGACCTGTTGCGCAATGACACGGTGTATGTGCAGTTCCTCAGTTACGCCAACGGTCATATCTGGGCGGACCTGCATACCGGGGCCGTCAAGTCTCAATAGGCGGCGCCTACACAATACCGAGTCCCGCAGGTAGACTTCGACCTCCGTGTAAATGTCTGCAGGCTGGAGTCGGTAATGCGTAAAGATAAGAAACAGGTGATTGGTGATGAGATCGGTGACGATCAGATCAAGTTGTTCCTGGATTTCGAGCCGGTTGACGCGACTTCACCGTCCCTGCACAAACTGATCAAGGCTTACCGTGGCCTGCGTATCGACGATTTCGAGCGGTTCCTGGGCTTTTTCAAGGCAGCGGGCCTGGATCTCGATGGCAAGGATGAACATGGCCAGACCTTCGTCGATCTGATCAAGGATCAGCGTAACGCGGACGAGTACATCGAGTTGGTCGAAAAAGCTCGCGGCTGATTATCCGAGACATAAAAAAACGCCCCGTCCTCATGCAGAGGGCGGGGCGTTTTTTATGGCTTGAACGCCTTAAGCGTAACTCTCGGTCTCGGCCGCAGGCTCAACCAGTTCCAGGCTGATATTGTTCTGCGCGTTGATCTTGCGATACAGCTCGGCATCCGTCTCCAGTACTTTTTCCCGGGCCGGGAAGATTTCGTGCAGCTTGGCCGCCCACTCACCACTGGCTTTTTGCGGGAAGCAGCGCTCGATCAGCTCCAGCATGATCGAAACCGTTACCGATGCGCCCGGAGAAGCACCCAGCAGCGCCGCCAGCGAGCCATCCTTGGCCGCGACCAGCTCGGTGCCGAATTGCAGCACGCCGCCTTTCTTCGGGTCTTTCTTGATGATCTGCACCCGTTGGCCGGCCACTTCCAGGCGCCAGTCTTCGGCCTTCGCCTCAGGGTAGAAGCGGCGCAGGGATTCCAGGCGTTGCTCCATGGACTGCATCACTTCGCTGACCAGGTACTTGGTCAGGTCCATGTTGTCCCGGGCGACGGCGAGCATCGGGCCGATGTTGCCGGCGCGGACCGACAGTGGCAGGTCAAGGAACGAGCCGTGCTTGAGGAACTTGGTGGTAAAGCCGGCGTATGGCCCGAACAACAGGGACTTCTTGCCTTCCACCACGCGGGTGTCCAAGTGTGGGACGGACATTGGTGGCGAACCCACCGCCGCCTGGCTGTAAACCTTGGCCTGGTGGTGCTTGACTACTTCCGGGTTGTCGCAGCGCAGCCACTGGCCGCTGACCGGGAAGCCCCCGAAACCTTTGCTTTCTTCGATACCCGAAGCTTGCAGCAATGGCAACGCCGCGCCGCCGGCACCGAGGAATACGAACTTGGCGTCCACCTCACGGCTATTGCCGCTGTTGACGTCCTTGATGCTCACGGTCCAGCCCGCGCCGTTGCGCTTGAGGCCGGTGACACGCTTGCTGTATTTGACCTGGGCGTCTGCCGAGCTGGTCAGGTGGCTGAGCAGTTGGTTGGTCAGGGCGCCGAAGTTGACGTCGGTGCCGTTCATCACACGGGTGGCGGCGATTTTTTCGTCAAGCGGGCGACCAGGCATCATCAGCGGCATCCACTCGGCCATTTCGCTACGGTCTTCGGTGTAGTGCATGTCCGAAAACGCGTGGTGCCGGCTGAGGGTTTCAAAACGCTTCTTGAGGAAGGACACACCTTTTTCACCCTGCACGAAGCTCAGGTGCGGCACCGGGCTTATAAAGGACTTGGACGAGCCAAAGGTGCCTTTCTTGGTCAGGTACGCCCAGAACTGCTTCGACACCTCGAATTGGGTGTTGATGTGCACCGCTTTCTTGATGTCGATGGAGCCGTCAGCCGCCTGCGGTGTGTAGTTCAGCTCACACAGCCCGGCGTGGCCGGTACCGGCGTTGTTCCACGGGTTGGAACTTTCTGCGGCACCCGAGTCCATCAGCTCAACGACTTCCAGCTTGAGGCCGGGGTCGAGCTCTTTGAGCAGTACGGCCAGGGTGGCACTCATGATGCCGGCCCCTACCAGTACTACGTCGACTGCTTCGTTATGCGCCATTTAACGCGTCTCCAAAATCTGCAGCACCAAATTGACGGCATGGCTGCCAGGAGTGACGGGGCGGTTCACGTGTTGCCCCAGGTTACCCATGGCCAGGATCGCCATGTCCGATTCTTCGCAATTTTTTTGCAACTTCAGCGCGCGCTTCCTGCCGGGCTAATCTGCCTATGAACGCATTCATGGGCGCCTGTGGCAATTCGACTTATGGTCAAAGCGTGCGATTCGTGCAACCAAATCCGTAGCGGACAGGTTTCAAGCTCCAGTTTTCGGGGAGTTATCGGTCCTGTGTTGGGCTGTTCCAGACGCTGATGGTGCTTGTACAAACGCCAAACTATTCATTTGCTCGCCACACTCTTGTGAAGTTGTGAAAACCCGTTTTTTCACGCTCTTTTGAAGACGTGAACCTCAAAAAAGGGCTGCCCCAGCCTGGCACCTTGGCCCGAGGTACTTGCCGACATGCGGCAAAACGGGCAAACAACTCAAGTGGCCGAGCGCAATGGCAGCTCTGGCAGATTCGGTAAAGGCGGGTGGTTTGCAAAAAAACAGCAAGCGCGCCGGCTTCACTTGGTCTGTGTGGGCGGCTCTCTGTGGGCGATTGGGGGGTTAATGCCAGGGCATTAACGATGCTGCGAGGCCCGATCAGGAGACGTCCTTATAATCGGGGGGAGATTGTAGCGAAGAACGCCAGGGAAATGGGCGTGTTTTATGACTTTTATTAGCGCCTCGGTCAGGAGGCCAACGCTTGCTGTGGTTGCGCCTGCACGCCCAGTGGGTTGAGCCGGGCACTGGCGGGTAACGGGCGGTTCATCCATCCCAAGTGCGTTTCTGCCACTTCTACCCAGCCTTCACCGACGGGCGGCAAGCTGCATTGCTTGAATGCCACGCAGCGGCCATGGGGGTCGAGCAGGGCAAAGTGGCGATGATGGGCGTGTGACATGAACAATGATTTGAGAAGGCGCATGGCTTTGTACCTGTTACGTTACATGCTTGAAGGTTGCCAGTGTGCCATGACACTGGAGTGACGAAATTATGTGAAATTGTAATTTCCACATGCCTTCAGCTGACGTTCAGGATCGCTGGTGAGCGGCGCACCTGCACCGTTATACTGGCGCCCTGTTTGCACCTAGTCCTGGAGAAATGAGTATGTTGCAACGCCTGTTGTTCGGTTTGATCACTGTGACCAGTTTGACGCTGGTTGGCTGCGCCAACAGCCCGCAACAACTCAGCCCGCAACCTAAAGTCACTGCGCAGTTGGCGCCCGTGGGGCACGGCCAGCCGGTGTCGGTGCGCGTAGTGGACGGTCGTCCGTCGCCTACCCTTGGCTCTCGTGGTGGCCTGTACCCTGAGACCGCGCTTATTTCGGTGACCGGTCAGGATGTGCTGCCCAAGCTGCAAGCCCAGGCGGAAGCCGCTGTACGCCTGCTGGGTTTCACGCCTGCCAACTCGCCGGGTGCGCCTCAACTGACCATCACCTTGGCCGAACTGAAGTACCAGTCGCCAAAAGAAGGCTTGTATGTGACTGAAGCGTCTATCGGCGCGACGTTCAAGTCCGACGTCAGTGCCGGCACCCGTCGCTACAGTGGCCGTTACGGCGCGTCCCTGAACCAGCGTTTCGGTATGTCGCCGAACCAGGAAACCAATACCAAGCTGGTCAGCGACGTGCTCAGCGACGCCCTGACCCGTCTGTTCAAAGACCCAAGCATCGGCCAGTTGCTCAGCTCGCAGTAATCGCCGATCGAAAAAGAACCGGGCTCGGTCATGAGCCCGGTTTTTTATGCCTGTCGCTTTTATGCCGCCGTTTCGACATACAGCTCCAGCACACTCACCCCTGTAAGCAAATCCAGCTCCGGCAGGTCGGCATGCTGATGCCCGGCGAGGGCGCAGTACACCAGCCAATGGCGGTCTTGAACGTTGAACGCCAGGCTGCCGGCCAGCGCCTCTTGCTCTTCGCTTTGGGCGATCAAATACAGTCGATCCTGGTTTTGCGCGTGCAGCATGACAAGCTCCTGAGCGTTCGAAGGGCAACAGAGTGGCTTGTTAAGGTGACGTTCAGGTGACGCTGTAAATTACTGGATACATTAGCGGTTATGGGGGATGGAGCAGGAAGGCGCAGGAGGCGATTATCGCTCAGGTTTGTATCTGAGCTGATACCAGGCCACTGATACATCGAGGTTTGCGATGGCACTGCCCGCACTGCTCATCAATGCTGCTGCGCTGTTGGTTGCCTGCCCGGGCGCCGCGCTGCTATTCATTACCCGCCTGCGATCACAGCGGGCGATGGCCGACCTTACCGCGCGAAGCGAAGAACGTGCCGTTGACCAACCGATGCTGTTTCTGGATGTACGCACCGAACGGGCGTATCGCCTTGCCTACCGCGTAGGGTTTGCCTGTCTTGGGCTGGCACTGGCCATCTCCTGGCTCAGCACCCATCTGTAAAACCACTGCCGATCAGATGCAGGAAGGGAGCAATCCCCTCCCACCTATCTGATTGCCGCTTACAGAGGCATTCCGGCCTTGATCCGATACTGATTGCGCACCGGTGTTGCATATTGCACCACCAGGTAGGGGCGGTGCTCGGCCGGGCATTCGTTCAAGCGCCGCTCCCATTCCGCTTTTGCCTTGGCCAGTTCATCGGCCGGGAACAGGTCTGCTGCCTTCGGCACCTGCAGTTGCGGGTCGGCATCACTCCACTGTGCGTAAGCCAGGTAGTGCACCGGGAACAGTCGATACCCGCTCAGGATCTGCCGGTCCATTTCCACGGCGAGCAACTTGGTGTCTTCAAAACGCTCGGTGATCGGCGGCGCAAAGTTTATGTGTACCCGGCCCTTGTAGCCGGTGATGCCCAAGGCAATGCTCACATCGTCCTCACCTGGGGCCTTGCTGTAGGTGCCGGTGGTAGCGCGGATGTACAACTCGCGGGCCTTGGCTGCATCGCACGGGTCATATTCGTAGCTGATGGATACCGGCGTCAGGTTCAGCGACTGGATAACCTCGGCAAACGGCTCGTCCTTGCGGCTGACGTGGAACATCTTGAGGATCGCCGATTCGGTGCGATCATCGCCATCCTTGGCCCGGCCTTCGGCCTGGGCAATCCAGATCGACTGGCCGTCAGTGCGAATCGAATGGTTGATGTAGGCCGACAGCAGTTGGTAGGCCGCCATTTTCTCCTTTCGCCCGGTGATCGAGCGGTGCACGATAAAGCTCTTGTTCAGGCGCATGAGGTCGCTGACAAATGGCTTTTGCAGCAGGTTGTCGCCAATGGCAATGCGTGGGGTCGGCAGGCCGGCGTGATACACGGCGTAGTTGACAAAGGCCGGGTCCATCACGATATCGCGGTGGTTGGCCAGAAACAGATAGGCGGTGCCCGATTTGAGCTGTTCGACGCCGGTATAGGTCACGCCGTCGGTTGCGCGGTCGATCGTGTGGTCGACGTAATACTCGACCTTGTCCTGCAGCGTCGCCACGGTGGTGACGCCGGCAAACTCACGGCGCAACTTGCGGGCGATCAGCGGTTTGAGCAACCAGCCCAGAGGGCCGGCAAAGCGCGGGAAGCGGAAGTGGGTCAGGATGTCCAGAAAGGCCTTGTCACTGAACAGGCGTGCCAGCACTGCCGGGACTTCACTGTCGTTGTAAGGTCGGATGGTATCGAATTCGCCCATCATGCTCTCTTGTTAGAAACGGCTAGGGTAAGTAAAGGAAATATCAGGGTGCGGCCGCACTATATATTGGCTCTGCCGCGAATAGCCCTGTAAATAGACCGGCGATTATACGCACAAGTCACCTGGGAGACCGCGATGCTGGAAACTGCGCTGTACGATTGTCCTTATTGTGGCGAAGAGGTCGAGACAACCGTGGATTTGTCCGGCGGTGACCAGACTTACATAGAGGACTGCCAGGTGTGTTGCCGGCCGGTCATTTTCAGCCTGCAAGTCCATGGTGACGAGTGGATGCTGGACACCCGCAGCGAGAACGAATGACAGGTACGCCCATGCAGCGAATCTACGAACCGGAAAACCTGATGGAAGGCGAGTTGCTGCAGCAAATGCTTGCCAGCGAAGGTATCGAGGCGCACCTGGTGGGGCGCCATTTGCTCGGAGGTACGGGGGAGCTGCCGATTTTCGGGCTGCTGGGCCTGGACGTGGACAACGATCAGGCCGCCTATGCCCGTGAGCTGATTACCGCCTACATCGGCGCGCAACCCTTGCCCGGCGACGAACCCGACAGCTTCCCTGACGTGCTGGTCTGTTAGGCTGTCGGTCGGTTTACCCCCAAGAGTCGTGTTGCCCCATGTGTGGACGTTATGCCTTGTTTCGCTGGAACCCCGCTTTTGCTGCGTTGCCGGGCTTCCCGGCCGATCAGCAGGCCCAGTGGAATATCTCCCCCAATGATTCGGTGCTGATCCAGCGCTTGAGCGAGGGCCAGCTCACCCTGGCGCGTGCGCGTTGGGGCCTTACGCCACCCTGGCTGACCGATATGTCGCGCACCCCGGCCCATGCCCGTGCCGAAACCCTGGCCGAACAACCGATGTTTCGCGAAGCGTTTCGCCAGCGCCGCTGCCTGCTGCCGGCCAACGGGTTTTATGAATGGCGCGGTACCCAGCGCAAGCGTCCGTATTGGCTCACGCCGGGGGAGGGCTCTGCGTTGTTTTTTGCCGCCATCTGGGAAGCGTACCCGGTGCAGGAGCAGGTGTGGCTGAGCACGGCAGTGGTGACCCAGGCCGCGCAAAACCAGCGGCGTCCGTTGATTCTGGACGCGCAGGGGCAGGAAGCCTGGCTCAACCCGGAAACGCCCCTGCCTGTACTGCAAGCCTTGCTGGCCAGTGAGCCCGCCGCATTGCGCGAACGGGTCCTGGCCAATATGGTCAACGATCCCAAGCTCAATGGGCCGGAGTGTCTGACTCCGGCCTAAACCTTGAACTGATTGATCAAGCGCCGCTGCTGTTCAGCCAATTTGGTCAGGTCCGCACTGGCCGCACTGGACTCATCCGCGCCGCCCGCCACTTCATTGGCCACCTGGCCGATATTGATCACGTTGCGATTGATGTCCTCGGCCACCGCGCTCTGTTCCTCGGCGGCGCTGGCGATCTGGGTATTCATGTCGTTGATCACCGACACGGCCTGGGTGATGGTCTCCAGCGCTTCAGCCGCCTTGGCGGCGTGCTGCACGCTTTCGTCGGTGCGGTTCTGGCTGTCTTCCATCACCCGTACCACATCGCGCGTACCTTGTTGCAACTGCTGGATCATGGCCTGGATTTCTTCGGTGGCTTTCTGGGTTTTTTGCGCCAGATTGCGCACCTCATCCGCGACCACCGCAAAACCGCGCCCTTGCTCACCGGCCCGCGCCGCTTCGATGGCCGCGTTGAGTGCGAGCAAGTTGGTCTGCTCGGCAATCCCGCGAATCGCCGTGAGAATCGCATTGATGTTCTCGCTGTCCTTGGCCAGGGTCTGCACCACGCCCACGGCTTTGCCGATTTCTTCGGCAAGCGCACCGATGGAGGTTGAGGTATCGCGCACAATGCGCATGCCCTGGCTTGCCGCCTGGTCGGCATGGCTGGCGGCTTGCGCCGCCTGGGTAGCGTTGCGCGCCACATCCTGCGCGGTGGCGGTCATCTCGTGCACGGCGGTTGCCACCTGATCGATCTCGACCATTTGTTTGTGCACGCCCTGGTTGGTGCGAATCGCGATGTCAGCGGTGTGTTCCGACGAGTCGCTGACCTTCTGCACCGAACTCACCACTTGCGTGATCATGCCTTGCAGCTTGATCAGGAAAGTATTGAAACCGCTGGCGATCGCGCCCAATTCGTCGGCGCGGTCACTGGTCAGGCGGCGCGTGAGATCGCCTTCGCCCTGGGCGATGTCATTGAGCATGGCCACCATTTGTTTGAGCGGGCGGGCGATGCCGTGGCCTACCAGCCAGATCACCACCAGGCCGAGGCCCGCGATCGCCAGGCCGACCATAGCCATGCCGAAGATATCGGTCTTGCGCTGGGCTTGCAGGTCACTTTGCAGTTTGTTCGAATCCGCCATCACGGCGCTCAGGGGTAGTTGCAGCATCAAGGTCCAGCGCGCTTCAGCCTCGCCGATGTTGAACGGCAGGAACAGCTCGATATGCCCGTGTTCCTTGTCGACGTCGTAGCGCACTTCGCCGACTTTCAATTGGCCGAGATTGGACAGCTCCTGGCTGTCGAGCAGGTCGCCGGCCTTCTCGCCGAGTTTGCTGGCGTCCTTGGTATAGGCCACCAGGCGTCCATTGTTGGAGATCAGCGCCAGTTCGCCGGCGCCGTCGTAGAGGCTCTGGTCGGCGCGGGCCAGCATGTCCTGGATGAAGTTCACCGACAGGTCGGCACCGACGATGCCCTGGAACTTGCCGTCGATCATGATCGGCTCGATAAACGACGCCAGCATCACCATGGCATTGCCCACCTTATACGGGGCAGGGTCAATGGCGCAGGGTTTCTGGCTTTCCTTGGAGCACAGGTAGTACTCGCTGGCGCGTATACCGGTGGAGAGGATTTTCTGGTCGTTGACGTCGGCGAGTTTGTCCAGGCCCAGGCTGCCATCGGCGTTGCGGTACCACCACGGCAGGAAGCGACCGTCGGTGCCCATGCCGACGATCGGGCTGTTCACGTAATTGGCGTCGTTGTGATCGATTGCGTTGGGTTCCCAGCCGATGTAGGCGCCGAGAATTTTCGGGTTACGCACCACCGTTTCATGCAGCAGGCTGATCAGTTGCTCGCGGCCCATCTGCAACGCGGGTTCGCCCTTGGCGTCTTTCATGCCGAGCAGGGCGTTGGTGGTGGCCAAACCTTTGGCGGTCACCAATGGCGCTTCCAGTTCGCGCTGGACCAGTGTGGCCTGGGTCTGCATCAGCGCGGTAAGCCGCTCCTTGATGATTTGCTCGAATTGGGTTTGGGTGCGCTCCTGCACCATTTCCTGCGTGCGCGCACCGGAAAACAAGGCGTAGAGCACCAGCACTGCGACCACGCTCAACACGATGGCGCCAGTAAGTGCCGCCACGGAAAACTGAATCGACTTGAATTTCATGAAGGCTCCGGGCACAGAGAGGGTTGGCTAATGCCAGTCAGTTAAGCGATAGAGCGGACAACGAGTAACCTGTGGCGAGGCAGCTTGCTCCCGTTGGACTGCGTAGCAGGCCCAGTCTTTTCAAGCCCAAAGCTGGGGCCGCTTCGCGACCCAGTGGGAGCACGCTCCCTCGCCACAGTGACTATGCTCATCCTTAACTGACTGCCATTAGGGGGCTCATTTTTTATCGGCCATGCCGCAGGGAGTCTTAAGGTTTGTCCTGCAAATTAGTCGGTGGCGTCGCAAATGGGATGATCACTGGCGTTGTGAGATGTATCCGAAATTTGACGGTTACACGTCTGTTGTATCTGGCTTCTCTATAAATGACCGCCTACGATACGCGCCTGATTTTCAGGGAGAGTGTCATGAAGAAAATAGTGGCGGTAAGCCTACTCGGTTCAGCGGTGCTGCTGGCAGGTTGCCAGTCGGTCAACACCACCAGTGGCGGCGCCGTGGGAGTCGAGCGTAAGCAGTACATGTTCAGCATGTTGTCGAGTCAGGAAGTCGACCAGATGTATGCCCAGTCCTACCAGCAGACCCTGGGTGAGGCGAGCGGCAAGGGTTTGGTGGACAAGACCAGCGCCAACGCCAAACGCGTACAGGCCATTGCCAACCGTTTGATCGCCCAGGCGCCGACCTTCCGCCCGGATGCGGCGCAGTGGAAGTGGGAAGTGAACCTGATCAAGAGCGATGAGATGAACGCCAACTGCGGGCCTGGCGGCAAGATCTTCGTGTACAGCGCGTTGATCGACAATCTCAAGCTCACCGATGACGAGCTGGCTGCGGTAATGGGTCATGAGATTGCCCACGCCTTGCGTGAACACGGCCGTGAAGCCATGTCCAAGGCATATGGCATCGAGATGGCCAAGCAGGGCGCTGGTGCGCTGTTCGGCCTGGGCCAGGACAGCCTGGCACTGGCCGATACGGTCACCAACTACGGCATGACCTTGCCTAACAGCCGCGCCAATGAAAACGAAGCAGACCTGATCGGCCTGGAGCTTTCGGCCCGCGCCGGCTACAACCCGAACGCCGCCATCACGTTGTGGAACAAGATGGCCAAGGCGTCAGAAGGTGCGCCACCGGAGTTCATGAGTACTCACCCGGCGTCCGACAGCCGGATCGCCTCGTTGCAGGCGGCGATTCCGAAGGTGATGCCGCTCTACCAGCAGGCCAAAAAATCCTGATCTTGTAGAAAATCCAATGCGGGAGCGGCTTTCCGCTCCCGCATTGGATCGGGTTTACCGCCTTAGATCCAGCCGCTGCTCTGCATGGCCTTGTACACCGCCACGATCGCCAGGATGAAAAACGCCGAAGCCGCCAGTCGACGAATCAAGGTCAGCGGTAGTTTTTCCGCCGCAAAGTTCCCCGCTAATACCACCGGTACGTTGGCAATCAGCATGCCCAGGGTGGTGCCGATAATCACCAGCCACAATTCCGGGTACTGCGCTGCCAGCATCACCGTGGCGATTTGTGTCTTGTCGCCGATTTCGGCAAGGAAGAACGCGATCAGCGTGGTCAGAAACGGCCCGAATTTGCGTGTGGTACTGGCTTCGTCATCGTCGAGTTTGTCCGGCACCAGGGTCCACAGTGCCGTGGCACAGAAGCTCGCCGCCAGGATCCAGTGCAATACCGCATCCGAGAAGAAACTGCCGAACCAGGCCCCCACGGCACCGGCCGCCGCATGGTTGGCGAGGGTTGCGGCAACGATACCCGCGATGATCGGCCAAGGCTTGCGAAAGCGTGCGGCGAGGATGAGTGCGAGCAGTTGCGTCTTGTCGCCGATTTCGGCCAAGGCAACGATTGCGGTAGGAACGAGTAATGAATCCAGCATCAGGTAGGTTTCCAGGGGCGGGTCGACACGGCTATGACACGTACAGCCTTCCCGCCCCGGGTAAGGTGTGCGTGTCATAGGTCTTGTCAAACCCCGGTCCGTCTGTGCGGACTCCTGGGTCGCATACGCCATGGTCTGCTGACCAAGTATGTTGACGTATGCCGGACGAGCGTGGCGCTCGTGGGAGACTACTCCCCTAGGACGGAGCGGATTCTGCCTAGGCAAAACGCATTCGGCAAGCCTTCTTTTTCAAACGCCCGTCAGCCGCGCTTGGCACGGTAAATGCGAAAGCCGTTGCTTTCGGCCTTGATCGCACAGACCCCGAGATGCTCTTCGATCAGCGGCTGATACTTCAGGAAGCTGTTGGCAACTAACCGAAGTTCGCCACCTTTTGCCAGGTGTTTCGCAGCTTTTCGCAGCAGGTTTTCGGTGGCGAAATAATCGGTGTGCACCCCGACATGGAACGGTGGGTTGCTCAGGATTGCATTCAAACCCATCGGCGCAGCGTCGATTCCGTCGCCGGTCAGCACGTCGGCTTCCAGGCCGTTGGCGGCCAATGTCAGGCGGCTGCTGGCGGCAGCGAATGCGTCCACGTCCAGCAGGGTTACGCTGTTGTGCGGGTAGCGGCGCTTGACCGCGGCCCCCAACACACCGGCGCCGCACCCGAAGTCGAGCAAATGACCGCCCGGCAGCTTGTCCAGATGCTCCAGCAACAGCTCGGTGCCGCGATCAAGGCGCCCGTGGCTGAACACGCCCGGCAGGCTCACGACCTTGAGCGGCCCTTCGGCCAGCGGCACGTCGAACACCTGGGCCAGGCTTTCCAGCTCGACCGCTTGCGGAACGTTGGCCACCGTGACTTGCCACAGCTGGCAATGCCGTGCGTTATCGAGCTTGCGCGGTTTGCCGAAGGGGATCATCTGTTTGGCGGCGCTTTCGATGCCGGCTTTTTTCTCCCCCACCAGAAACAGCTCGGCGCCGGGCAGGCGTGCGGCCACGGCGTTGAGCAGGTAGTCGGTGAGGTCCTTGGACTTGGGCAGGAAGATCACTGCCGCATCGAACGAACGCTCAGGCACGTTTACGCCGAACTGGCTGCGCTCGGGGAAGCGTGCATCGAGCGCGGCCTGGTCGCCGGCGTGCCAGCACCAGCCGTGGGCGTTGGGCAAGCGGCCCAGCAGGTCGTCGGCCGGCAAACCGACCAGCAGCAGGTTGCCTTGAAAAAGTTCGGCCTGACGAAGCAGTACTTCACTGCGCGGGTCCATGGTCTGCTCCTTGAAAAGGGGCGCAGTTTATCAACTGACGACGCGCAACGGGGCGCCGTTGAAAAAGCCTTGGGCGTTTTCCACCAGTTGGCCGACGATCCGCTGTCGGGCTTCGCGGCTGCCCCAGGCGCTGTGAGGTGTGACGATCAGCCGAGGAATATCGCCGGCCAGCAGCGGGTTGCCATGCACCGGTGGTTCCACGCTCAGTACATCGGTGGCTGCACCGCCCAGGTGGCCGCTGCGCAAGGCGTCTGCCAGCGCCTGTTCATTGATCAAGCCACCGCGTGCGGTATTGACGATAAAGGCGCCAGGCTTGAGCAATGCCAGTTCGCGGGCACCGATAAAATCGCGGGTGTGTTCATTGAGCGGGCAGTGCAAGGTCAAGGCGTCTACCTGTGCAAGCAATTCGTCCAGCGGCACGCGATCGGCGCGGGCAGGGCGCCCGGGAATCGCGCCGAGCACCACGCGCATGCCAAAGGCTTCAGCCAGGCGCGCCACGGCACTGCCCAGTTCGCCATGGCCGAGCAGCCCGAGGGTTTTGCCTTGCAGTTCGATAATGGGGTGGTCCAGCAGGCAGAACTGCTTGGCTTGCTGCCATTTACCTGCCGCCACATCCCGTTGATAGTCCTGCAAGCGGGTCGCCAGGTTGAGCAGCAACATGATCGTGTGCTGCGCCACCGACGGCGTGCCATAGCCCTGGCAGTTACTCACGGTGATCGCGTGGGCGCGGGCGGCTTCGAGGTCGACATTGTTGGTGCCGGTGGCCGATACCAGGATCAGTTTGAGTTCAGGGCAGGCTGCCAGGGTTTCGGCGTTGAGCACGATCTTGTTGCTGATCACCACTTGGGCGCCTTGCACACGTTCAAGCACATTCTGTGGCGTGGTGTCTGTGAACAGTTGCAGCTCGCTGAAGCTGTTGTGCAACTCGCCGAGGTCGAGGTCGCCTAAATCCAGGGACGGGTGATCGAGGAAGACGGCGCGGCGATTGTTCATTCAACTGTACCTTTTGTGACGAGGTTCGAAGGCGTAATCTGCCGAGCCTATCAGATGAAATAATCAGTTACTTAATGGAGTAAGCATGTACGTCGCCGAGTTTTTGACCGTAGCGCTGATTCACCTGTTGGCAGTGGCCAGCCCCGGCCCGGATTTCGCCGTAGTCGTGCGCGAGAGCGTAACCCATGGCCGGCGCGCCGGGACTTGGACGGCCCTGGGCGTCGGCTCGGCGATTTTCCTGCATGTGGGTTACTCGTTGCTCGGTATCGGCTTGATCGTTTCTCAGTCCATCGTGCTGTTCAATGCTCTGAAATGGGCGGCCGCAGCCTATCTGCTGTACATCGGTTTCAAGGCCTTGCGCGCGCAGCCGGCCAAGCCTGCCGCTGAGGGCGAGTTGCACCGCGAAGCGGGCGAGCGCACCCCGCGCGGCGCGTTTACCGCCGGCTTCGTGACTAATGGCTTGAACCCCAAGGCCACATTGTTTTTCCTCTCCCTGTTCACTGTGGTGATCAATCCACATACGCCGCTGGCCGTTCAAGCCGGTTACGGTGTGTACCTGGCGGTGGCGACGGCATTGTGGTTCTGCCTGGTGGCCATGTTGTTCAGCCAGCAGCGCGTGCGCGCCGGGTTCGCACGGATGGGCCATTGGTTCGACCGCACCATGGGCGCGGTATTGATCGCCATTGGTGTGAAGCTGGCCTTCACCAGCATGAAATAATTTTTCAGTTGCCGGATGCTGGCGTAAAGCTAGCACCCACTGGGGTCTGCAAATCATTCCTTTGGCTGATTTGGCTGACACATAAGCTCTCTAAAGTGCAGGTCTTCAAGCCAAGACCGTGCAGTCAGATAAGGGATTCGTATGTTGCAGACCCGTGTTATCCCGCCCGCCGAAGGTGCGTACCACTACCCACTGTTGATCAAACGCCTGTTGATGTCCGGCACCCGTTACGAGAAGACCCGGGAGATCATCTACCGCGACAAACTGCGCTATACCTACCCGACCCTGATCGAGCGGGTCGCGCGGCTGGCCAATGTGTTGACCGAAGCGGGCGTCAAGGCCGGTGATACCGTGGCGGTCATGGATTGGGACAGCCACCGTTACCTGGAATGCATGTTTGCTATCCCGATGATCGGTGCGGTGATCCACACCATCAACGTGCGCCTGTCGCCGGAGCAGATCCTCTATACCATGAACCACGCCGAGGACCGCTTCGTGTTGGTCAACAGCGAGTTCGTGGGCCTTTACCAGGCAATCGCCGGGCACCTCACCACTGTCGACAAGACCTTGCTATTGACCGATGGCGATACCCAGACCGCCGAGCTGCCGAACCTGGTGGGCGAGTATGAAAGCCTGCTGGCCGCCGCCAGCGCGAAGTACGACTTCCAGGACTTCGACGAAAACTCGGTAGCGACGACCTTTTACACCACCGGCACCACCGGCAACCCCAAGGGTGTGTACTTCACCCATCGCCAACTGGTGCTGCACACCATAGGTGTGGCGACCATCATGGGCAGCGTCGACAGTGTGCGCCTGTTGGGTACCAACGACGTTTACATGCCGATCACGCCGATGTTCCATGTGCACGCATGGGGCCTGCCGTATGTGGCGACCATGCTGGGGTTGAAACAGGTCTACCCCGGCCGCTACGACCCGGAATACCTGGTGGAGCTGTGGCGCAAGGAAAAGGTCACGTTCTCCCACTGCGTGCCGACCATCCTGCAAATGGTGCTCAACGCCAAGGCCGCCCAGGGCGTGGATTTCGGCGGTTGGAAAATCGTCATTGGCGGCAGCGCGCTGAATCGTTCGCTCTATGAAGCCTCCAAGGCCCGCGGCATTCAGCTGACCGCCGCGTATGGCATGTCTGAGACCGGGCCGTTGGTGTCCTGTGCCCATCTCAACGAAGAGTTGATGGCCGGCAGCGAAGACGAACGCACCACCTACCGCATCAAGGCCGGCGTGCCCGGGCCGTTGGTGGAAGCGGCGATTGTCGACGGCGACGGCAATTTCCTGCCCGCCGATGGCGAAACCCAGGGCGAGTTGGTGTTGCGCGCGCCGTGGCTCAGCGAAGGGTATTTCAACGAGCCGCAGAAGGGCGCCGAGCTGTGGGCCGGCGGCTGGATGCATACCGGCGACGTGGCCACCCTGGATGCCTTTGGGGTGATCGATATCCGTGATCGCATCAAGGACGTGATCAAGACCGGCGGCGAATGGATCTCCTCCCTGGCGCTCGAAGACCTGGTCAGCCGTCACCCGGCGGTACGCGAAGTAGCAGTGGTGGGCATCGCCGACCCGCAATGGGGCGAGCGCCCGTTTGCGTTGCTGGTGGTGCGTGATGGCCATGTGATAGGAGCGCGTGAGCTCAAGGAACACCTCAAGCCTTTCGTCGAGCTGGGGCACTTGAGCAAGTGGGCCATTCCAAGCCAGATCGCGGTTGTTACTGAAATTCCCAAGACCAGCGTAGGAAAACTCGACAAAAAACGTATCCGTCTCGACATCATCGAATGGCAGGCCAACAACAGTACATTCCTGTCGACCCTTTGACGTCCTTCGCCGCGCCCGTTCGGGCGCGGCAATGCTCTATCTCAAGCCTTCACGCTTGTGATTTATCGATTTTCAGCCATCCTTGCCGCGCCGGCCTTCGTCGGCGTGGCGAAAGGGTTGTGGCAGACGGGTTGGTGATACAAATCACACTTTAGAGGGATCAAGCGCTACCCCCTGCTGGCTATAGTCCCTTCCAGAGTTATTCGCGGATGTTGCGCTTCGGGCCATGGGAGCTCGGTTGCCATGCAGCATTGGGATCGTTGTATCCCGGCTGTTACATGCATCTGTAAGAAAGAACTCACTGCCATAACAATAATGCACATGGAGTAGCGTCGATGACCTCAGTAAACCAGTTCTGGCGCCGGGCGAGATTGCCTCTGGCCGTCAGTCTCGCTTCTACGCTTGCCGGGCCCGCATTCGGCGTCAGTTTCAATATCGGTGAAGTCGAAGGTAGTTTTGACTCGTCGCTTTCTGTGGGGGCGAGTTGGTCGACAGCCAAGCCTAACCGAGACCTGATCGGTGCCAACAACGGCGGCAAGGGCTTGTCCCAGACCTCCGATGACGGCCACTTGAACTTCAAGCGCGGCGAAACGTTCTCGAAGATCTTCAAGGGCATCCACGATCTGGAACTGAAATACGGCGACACCGGCGTGTTTGTGCGCGGCAAGTACTGGTACGACTTCGAACTCAAGGACGAAAGCCGTCCGTTCAAGGACATCAGCGACAACAACCGCAAGGAAGGCGCCAAGTCCTCTGGCGGGCAGATCCTCGATGCGTTCATTTACCACAACTACACCATCGCCGATTTGCCGGGCAACGTGCGTTTCGGCAAGCAGGTGGTGAGCTGGGGTGAAAGTACCTTCATCGGCGGCGGCATCAACTCCATCAACCCGATAGACGTGTCCGCATTCCGTCGTCCAGGCGCTGAGATCAAGGAAGGCTTGATTCCGGTCAACATGTTTTATGTGTCGCAGTCATTGACGGATAACTTGTCGGCTGAGGCGTTTTATCAGCTGGAGTGGGACCAGACGGTGACCGATAACTGCGGCACGTTCTTCTCCCAGCCCGATGTAATTTCGGATGGCTGCGACAACAACCTGCGTGTCCTCAACAAGCGTTCGACCATCCCAGGCGCTGCGTTGCCGACGCTCAATGCCCTGGGTGTGGACGTCAACAACGAAGGCGTGCTGGTACGTCGCGGTCCGGACCGAGATGCCCGCGACAGCGGCCAATTCGGCGTGGCCATGCACTACAACTTCGAGCCGCTGGATACCGAGTTCGGCGCGTACTTCATGAATTACCACAGCCGGGCGCCGATCTTCAGTGCACAAGGTGCTCCGTCGTCGGCTTACACGCGCCCTCTGGGGCCTCTGGCTGCCTTGCGTCCATTGATCGTGGCAGGCAGCTCCAACTACTTCGTCGAGTACCCGGAAGATATCCGTCTGTACGGTTTGAGCTTCTCGACAACGTTGCCGACAGGCACTGCCTGGAGTGGTGAACTGAGCTATCGTCCAAACGCTCCCGTGCAGTTGAGCACCACCGATATCCTGTATGCCGGCGTCACTCCGATCCCTGGTTTTGGCAACGCATCCGTGCTCAAAGGCACACCAGGCCAGGACTTGCATGGTTACAACCGTAAGGAAGTGACGC
The DNA here is from genome assembly GCF_023242545.1 of Pseudomonas sp. MWU13-2517. Classification (NCBI taxonomy): domain Bacteria; kingdom Pseudomonadati; phylum Pseudomonadota; class Gammaproteobacteria; order Pseudomonadales; family Pseudomonadaceae; genus Pseudomonas; species Pseudomonas sp. MWU13-2517. The sequence goes on from NZ_JALMFA010000010.1 coordinate 169,755, forward strand.
AGTTCCAGACCACCTTCACGCACTTCTTCGACCAAGTCATGGGCGCCAGTCGCCTGACCACCGTCGGTGAGATCGGGGTGACCCATGTCGGGGGGTTGGAAAGCAAATCACAAGCCCGCTATGGCCGCGATCCGGTCTTCGGCCCTGGTAGCTTGCCGGGTGGCTTCTGCAACGCGCTCAACAACTCCACTGCGACGGGGGCAGGCCTGCCCAATGCCGCTGGCCTGAACACCAACTGCAACAATGATGGCTACACCACAGCAACCTCCTGGGGCTACCGCGCTCGAGCCATCTGGGAGTACCCGGACGTGTTCGCGGGCGTCAACCTCAAGCCAAACGTGGCTTGGTCGCATGACGTCAAGGGGTATTCACCCGGCCCCGGCGGTAACTTCGAAGAAGGTCGCAAGGCAGTCAGCCTCGGCTTGGATGCCGAGTACCAGAACACCTACACCGCGAGCCTGGCCTACACCAACTTCTTTGGTGGCAAGTTCACCACGGTGGATGACCGCGACTTTATCGCCCTGAGCTTTGGCGCCAACTTCTAAGCACACTGTATTTTCAGGAAGACCAGAATATGCAAATAACAAAAAGTCTGTTGCACCTGGGTTTGCTGGGGCTGTCGATCCTGGCGGGCAACGCCATGGCCGCGGTATCGGCCGATGAAGCCGCCAAACTGGGCACCACCCTGACGCCGATGGGCGCGGAAATGGCCGGTAATGCGGCGGGCACCATCCCGAAATGGTCGCCGCTGCCCACCAATGCCGGTGCCGTGGATGCCCGCGGTTTCCTGGCCAACCCGTACGCCAATGAACAGCCGCAGTTCGTTATTACTGCGCAGAACGTCGAGCAGTACAAAGACAAGCTGGCGCCTGGGCAGTACGCGATGTTCAAGCGTTACCCCGACACTTTCAAAATGCCGGTCTACCCGACCCATCGCGGCGCGACCGTGCCGGCTGCGGTATTTGCCTCCATCAAGAAGAACGCCACGCAAACCAACCTCGTTTCCGGTGGCAACGGCCTGGAAAACTTCGAGACGGCGGTCCCATTCCCGATCCCGAAAAGCGGCGTGGAAGTCATCTGGAACCACATCACCCGTTATCGTGGCGGCAGCGTGACCCGCCTGGTCACCCAGGCCACGCCGCAAACCAATGGTTCGTTCAGCCTGGTGTACTTCAGGGACCAGTTCGTGTTCCGCGACAAAATGAAGGATTACGACCCGAAAAACCCGGGCAACGTGCTGTTCTACTTCAAGCAGCAAGTGACTGCGCCGGCGCGCCTGGCCGGTGGCGTGCTGCTGGTGCACGAAACCCTGGACCAGGTGAAGGAGCCGCGTTCGGCGTGGGTCTACAACGCCGGTCAGCGCCGTGTGCGTCGGGCGCCGCAAGTGTCCTATGACGGGCCGGGCACTGCCGCCGACGGCCTGCGTACTTCCGACAACCTCGACATGTACAACGGTGCCCCGGACCGCTACGACTGGAAACTGGAAGGCAAGAAAGAAATCTACATCGCCTCCAACAGCTACAAGGTCGACGATCCCAAGCTCAAGTACACCGACATCATCAAGGCCGGGCACATCAACCAAGACCTGGCACGCTACGAGCTGCGCCGCGTCTGGCACGTGGTCGCCACGTTGAAGGAGGGCCAGCGCCACATCTACGCCAAGCGTGATTTCTTCATCGACGAGGATACCTGGCAAGCGGCAGTGATCGACCACTACGACGGCCGTGGCCAACTGTGGCGCGTCGCCGAAGCCCATGCCGAGAACTACTACGACAAGCAAGTGCCGTGGTACGCCCTGGAAACCCTCTATGACCTGCAGTCCGGCCGCTACCTGGCCTTGGGCATGAAGAACGAAGAGAAGCAGGCGTATGACTTCGGCTTCACCGCCACCACCAGCGATTTCACACCCGCGGCCCTGCGCCAGGACGGTGTTCGCTAAGTTGTAGCCGCTCGACAATGTGTGAGGGGGCTTGCTCCCGATAGCGGTGTGACAGTCAATCATTGCATTGGCTGATCCTCCGCCACCGGGGGCAAGCCCCCTTTCACATTTTTTGTCGCAGTTCTTTTTCAGGCAAATGTTGCAAAGATCTACAAACCTGTGGCTTTTACCGCTAGTCTGCGGACATCTGCAATGCCGACAACAGCCTTCCAAAAGAGCCCGGCGATGACTGATCTGTCCCGAATCCAAAGGCCAGCAAGCGCAGTGATTCCGACGCTGGAAGCGCGCTTCTACCGGCCGCCGCTGCCTGATGGCTACGTGCTGCGACCGCGCTTGTGCGAGCGTTTGAGCGCCGGCCTGGAGGGACGATTGCTGCTGGTCAGCGCACCGGCAGGGTTCGGCAAAAGCTCGTTGGCGGTTGAATTCTGCCAGGCCTTGCCGACGCATTGGCAAAGCCTGTGGTTGGGGTTGAGCCCCCGGGACAGCGACCCCGGCCGATTCCTTGAGCGTCTGCTCGACGGTTTGCAGCAATATTTCCCGCAGCTCGGTGCCCAGTCCCTCGGCTTGCTGAAAATGCGCCAACGCCACCAACCCTTTGCCTTCGAAGAGTGGCTGGATGGTTTGCTGGATGAACTGACGGGGCACCTTTCCACGCAGGCGCCTTTATTGCTTGTTCTGGATGACTACCATCTGGCCCAGGGGCCGGTGCTGGATCGCTGCCTGCAATTTTTCCTCAATCATTTACCTGATGGCCTGGTGGTATTGGTCACCAGTCGACAGCGCCCGGATTGGCATCTGGCGCGCTTGCGCTTGTCGCGGCACCTGCTGGAGTTGCATGAGCAGGACCTGCGTCTGACCCACGATGAGTCCCTGGCTGTTTTGGACCGCCATAGCAGCTCCTTGCGGGGGGAGGCCCTGGATAATCTGATTCGCCGCAGTGAAGGCTGGGTCGCCGGCCTGCGTTTCTGGCTGTTGGCGGCTTCCGAAGCCGGCAATGAAGGCGCGCTGCCGCAAAGCCTGCACGGTGGGGAAGGGCTGATCCGTGATTACCTGCTGGAGGAGGTCATCGACTGCCTGCCGGTCGAGGTTCAAGCATTTTTGTATGACACGGCCCCGCAGGATCGTTTTTGCAGCGAACTGTGCGATGCCGTACGCGAAGCCCATGACAGCGCTGAAATCCTGCGCTACCTGCTGGCCCATCAGGTGTTCCTGGTGCCTTTGGATGAACAGGGACATTGGTATCGCTACCACCATCTGTTTTCCGACCTGCTGCGTACCCGCCGTGCCAGCAGCGCCACGTTGCCCCTGGCCAGTCTGCACTTGCGCGCATGCCGCTGGTTCAATGCCCAGGGTTTGATCGATGAAGCGGTCGAGCAGGCGCTGCGGGCCGGCCATCTCGATGTCGCGGCGAACCTGGTGCAAAACCTGTCGGAAGAGCAACTGCTGGCCGAGCAGAATGTGGGTATGTTGTTGCGCTGGAAGATGGACTTGCCCGACAGCCTGTTGATCAGCACGCCACGGCTGATCGTGTTGTATAGCTGGGCCTTGGGCCTGGCCTGCCAACTGGACGCGGCGCAGGATTTGTCCAGCTATCTCAGTCGCTTCCTGCCGGCCCCGTCGGCTACCGCGCAGAAATCCATGCTGGCCCAATGGCTGGCATTGAGTGGCATCATCGCCCGTGGCCGCGGGGATCGCGAGTTGACTCAGCGCTATTGCAGCGAGGCGTTGGAAAGCCTGCCGCAGAAGCGCTATGGCCAACGCCTGATGTGCCTGTCCACGCTCTCCAACCTGGCCATCGTCGATGCAGACCTATGGCGGGCCCGCGGTTTGAATCGAGAGTCCCTGGAGCTGGCGCAACGCGTCGGCAACCCTCTGTTTGAAGCGCTGGCCCATTACGATCGCGCCCGGGTGTTGCAGGCGCGTGGCGAAATCCTGCGCTCGCTGGACGAAGTGCATCAGGGTTTGCAGCGCTTGCACGGCCTGGCGCCGCAGCGGTTGTATGCCGTGCGGGCGCGACTGTCGCTGTATGAAGGTTATCTGTTGCTGGTGCGTTACCAGCCCGAAGCCGGCATTGTTCGGTTGCGGGCCGGGCTGGCGGAAGCCCGCGCCTGCCGGGATATCAGCGTATTGATCGGGCACTGCGTGCTGGCCAGTTTCGAAGGGCGACGCGGTGATTTCCCCAAGGCGTTCGCCGAACTGGCCGAGGCCGAGCGCCTGATGCATATATGGGATGTGCCGCCGATCTACTACTTGGCGATGATCACACTGATCAAATGCGAGCTGTGGCTGGTCCAGGGGCGCACTGACCTGGCCGATGCCTGGCTGACCCGCCTGGGGCAGACCTATAACGGTGAGCATGCGGCAGCCGCGCCGGAGTTTCATCCGCACTTGCCGCAACATATCGAGCTGCAACAGGCCGCGCTGGATGCAACTCGTCATCAATCTGATGCCTCGCTGCGACGGCTCGAAACGTTGGCGCACCAGGCGCATAACAGCGGGCGCCAGATGATCGCACTGATGGCGTTGACGCAGCAGGCGCACTTGCTATTGGAGTGCGGCCAGGAAGCCAAGGCTCGGCCCATTCTCGCTCGAGCCCTGCAAGCGGGCGCCGGCGGTGCACTGCAACCGTTCCAGCGCTTGCTGGAACACTACCCGGACTGGATGCGCGACCAGCTTGGCAAAGATCCCCATGGCCTGTTGAACCAGAGTCTGCTGGCGCTGCTCCCCGTGGTTACACCGGCCGAAACGTCGCCTGCCCAAGAGACCCTGAGTGCCCGTGAAAGGGCAGTGCTGCAACTGATCGCCCAAGGGTGTTCGAATCAGGAAATCAGCAATCGGCTGTTTATTTCACTGCATACCGTCAAGACCCACGCCAGTCATATAAACAGCAAGCTGGGGGTGGAGCGGCGTACTCAGGCGGTCGCACGGGCGCAGGAATTGGGGTTGATAGGCTAGGGTGCCGCCCGGTGCTTTCAAGTTATAGCCATGGGGGCTCACTCGATCACCAGGACGCGCAGCACTACACACCCTTGTTGCGCCGGCAGCGCTCCGAGCAGTAGCGCACTTCATTCCAGCAGCGGGCCCACTTCTTTCGCCAGGCAAATGTGAGGCCGCAAGACACGCAGGTTTTGACCGGCAGTTCAGACTTTTTCAAAAAGACTCACCTGCATCCAGCCGGGCAAGCAACATCTGCCCCCGCTGCCAGAGCGCATGCTGCTTGGCGTCCGTCAGGCGGTCAAGATTTTTATACACCATGCTCATTCGTTGATTCCCTCGCAAAAGGTCGCCGTGACGCATCACAAAGTGCCAATAGAGCGCGTTGAAGGGGCAGGCATCTTCGGTGGTGCTTTCACTGACCTTGTAGGCACAGGTACCACAGTAATCAGACATACGTTTGATGTACTGACCGCTCGCACAGTAGGGTTTTGAGCCCAGATACCCACCATCGGCGTGCATCACCATGCCCAGCGTGTTGGGCAGCTCGACCCAATCGAATGCATCCATGTAGATCGCCAGGTACCACTCGCATATCTGGGGAGGTGCAATACCGGCCAAGAGGGCAAAATTGCCTGTGACCATCAGCCGTTGAATGTGATGGGCATAGGCGTGCTCCAGGCTTTGGTTGATCGCTTGGCGCATGCAATTCATCTTGGTAGCGCCTGTCCAGTAGAACGCTGGAAGCGGCCTCGTATTACCGAACACATTGCCATTGGCGTAGTCGGGCATCCTCAGCCAGTAGACTCCCCGGACATATTCCCGCCAACCGATCAATTGGCGAATAAAGCCCTCGGCGGCATTCAGCGCGACAGTGCCCGACCAGTACGCTGCCTCCACGTCGTTGCACAGTTGGCGAAGATCCAGCAGGCCGATATTGAGTGCGGCGCTGATACGAGCATGGAACAGAAAGGGTTCATCAGTGGCCATTGCGTCCTGATAGTCACCGAACGCCGCCAGCCCCCAATCGCGGAAATAATCCCACAGCGCCTGCGCGTCTGCATGCGTTACCGGGTAGTCGAAGTTATCAAGGGTGCCGTAGTGGCTGGAAAAGTGTTCAGCCACCAAGGCAAGCACTTCCCGGGTGATTGCGTCTGGCGGGAAACGGGCGGGCGGAGGGGGGCGCACGCCCTTGGGCAGCGGTTTGCGGTTGGCTGCATCAAAATTCCAGGCGCCGCCTGCCGGGGTGCCGTCACCATTGAGCAGGATCCTGTTTTTCCGGCGCATTTCTCGATAGAAAAACTCCATGCGCAGCTGCTTTTTATCTGCGGCCCAGCGGGAGAATTCGGCGCGAGTACAGAGAAATCGACTATCGCAGTGCCATTGAATCGGCAAGCCGCACGCTCGGATCGACTGCTCCAGGCGCCAATCGCCGCATTCGGTGACGTGCAGTTCATCGGGTTCCAGCAGTGACTGCCACCGTTGCAGCTCGCTCGGCACGGACCCACTGTTCTGCGGGTCATCCAGGGTTACGTAGTGAACCTGCATTCCACGCTGCCTCAACGCTTCGGCGAAGTGGCGCATGGCACTGAAGATCAGGGCGATCTTCTGCGGGTGGTGAGGTACGTGACGGGCCTCTTCCATCACCTCGACGAAAAGTACGGCATCGCTCCCCTTATCCAATCCCTGTAGCGAGGCAAGATCGAAAGATAATTGGTCGCCCAGAACGAGGAATAGTCGGTGAGGTGCTTTCATCAAGCGGTTCCAGTGAAAGGAAGAAACGTATAAGGCGGCTGAACACCTGAAGCCATGCTGAAAGGGCGCACGGGTGACAGGCTGTTCACTGATACTTGTACAATAGTAAAAAATTGTACAATTTCTTATACGCCTTGCCGCAAAACGCGCAATGATTTTTTGCCGCTGGGGTGGGGCAAGCCCGGAAAACTCAGCAGGTTTTCTGCCGAGCCGTCTGCCGCCCTCTCGTTTGATTGCGCAGGCGCAGCATGCAGGGCTTGTTTACCCATTGCCTTGCCCGCAGCTCTCCGCCCACTGGGCGAAGGGTTCACTCGGTGAGTGGAAGCTTTACGAGAAAAGTGGTGCCTTGCTTTGAGTCGGAAGTGACGTTGATCGAACCCTTATGGGATGTCACGATTTCCGACGCGATAAACAGGCCCAGGCCCAACCCTTCGGTAGGTCCGCTTTCAGTTGCAGAGTGCTGGGAGAAACGTCCCATTGGGTTGAAGATAAACGGCAGGACATCTTCAGGAATAGGCTCGCCACTGTTGTGCACGCTGAAGACGGCGACGTCCTCTGCCACCGACAATTGCACTGTTATTGGAAAGTGGATATTTCCGTGATTCACAGCGTTGCTGATGATGTTTGAAAACACTTGCTCCAATCGTGGCCCATCAAACTTGCCGACAACCGGAGTCGGTGCGACAAATAACACGTTGGCTTCAGGATGAAACGCCTGGACCTCGTCCACAACTCTCCTGCACACCGGTAAAAGATCCAGGTCCGTCTTGTTGACGGGAATGCCTGGCCCCATATGGCAGCGTGTCAGATCCAGTAAATCTCCAACGATCTGGTTCGCCCGTGTAACGCTGGTATGTATCTGGGTAGCGACCTTGGCGGCCCGCGCCTCAAGACCCTGGGAATGTTTGAGTATTTCGCTGCCCAGCAGAATTGCGCCGAGCGGGGTGCGTAAGTCGTGGCCGAGAACACCCAGGAAAACGTTGCGCGACGCTTCAACCGCTCGGGAGTAACTGGCGATAGACTCCGCGAGCGCTTGGTCAATGGCCTCGTGGAACCGGGTCATATCATCAATATTCAATGACGTACCGGTTTTAACCTGGCTCATCCACTGTCTGAGCACACTCGCCCTGAGGGCTCGATATTCAGAGACCATTTGATCAATGGTGAAGCCCGCCAGTAGCCGAGTAACCGCATGGGTTTCCGCGGCTGTTTGATGCATTGCCACAGGCCCCAGGCCTTGAGATTTTTCAATTTGCTCTTGTACGGTTTGCGCGGTTCGCAAGTCGGTTACGATCGCCAACAGCATTTGTTCCGCATGGTCGCGCAATGCAGCGCGATTGAGGTCAGCGCCTGGCGTCTCAATCGTTCGTGCGAAGTCTTCCCAAGACTGCAAGATGGATTCGAGGTTTTCTAAAATAAAATCTGGCAGGCGCATGTCGGTGTCCCGATCAGGTCCGTTATCAGCGGACTAAACGAAATTGCACAGGGGGTGTGCGAGGCGGTGAGACAGTCTAGGAGGTTCTCCTGCGGATATCAAAGTGCGATTAAGTGTGGTCCTTCCCATCGATATCTGCAGGTATTCATGCCTCTTGTCAGCAACCTCGACTTTCTTGTGAATTCTGCCTAAACGCATTGATGGCAGCTCACGACGTTCCGTTGACAGGCCGCCACAATAAGGCCGCCCAGGGGCGCGATTAACCAGGAAAGTTCGGGCATCCAGGAGTGTTGCTAACTGCAACCATCTCAATGCTCGCTCGGGCAAAGTGCATGAGCGCAACTTGCCATCATTCTGCATAACTTATTGAAAATTAATGTTTTTAAAATTTAAAGGATGTGGCACGGCAAATGCGAGACAGGTATGCAGATAGCCGACAAAGAACGGCTGAACCATTCCGTGATAGTGATAATGAGGTAATAAAATGAATGCCATCGACCTTCTCAAAGCCGACCATGAAAAAGTGAAAGCCATCCTGACCCAACTGAGTGAGTCCACTGACCGCGGGGTAAAGAAACGTACTGATCTTCTGGACAAATTGGAGATGGAAATTTCTATTCATACCCAATTGGAGGAGCAGATTCTGTATCCCGCCTTCAAGGCTGCCGGTGGAAAAGACGAAGCCGAGATGTACTATGAGGCAAAAGAGGAGCACCGCACAGTCGATGCTCTCGTCCTTCCCGATCTGAAGGCAACTGATCCTACGTCCCCCGAGTTCGCGGGGCGGGTGAAGGTGGTTAAAGAATTGCTCGAACATCACATTGAGGAAGAGGAAACCGAGATGTTTCCCAAGGCTAAAAAGCTTCTGGGCAAAGCTCAGCTTGAACAACTGGGTGAAGAAATGCTGGCCATGAAGGCATCGTTGAAAAAGACGCTGACGGCTCAAAAAGTTGCAGCCTGAACCAATGGGGCTGTAAGCGCCGCCTCGTTAGCGATATGAGCCCGATTCCCCGTCGGGCTCGACTTTACGTTCTTCCTGACATGCGCCGTGAACGGTTGAGCTTCTGCTTACGTGGTCCCTGTCTTTCTTTGCCCTTCGGATCTTCTGGATACCAAGTGGCTACTTTCCGGCGACATTTCTGGAAAAATCGACAATCACGGTTCAGCAACAGTCTGCTAGGGTTTGAGTGTGCTCGCTTGCTTCAGAGCACTGCGCGCCGGGTACGGAATTTTTACCGTTTGTCGTGTTCCAAGCTCGGCACAGGTCCATTGCCAATGTCCTCTGCATCATAGAATGCAAAAGTAGGAGCTTCCTTCATGTTTACTCCGCGTCGTCTGCTTGTTGTCGCTACCGCCGTAGCCTTTTTATCCGGCTGCGCTTCACCTAATCCTTATGACGGCAGCAGCCAGGGACAGGCAAGTAATGAGTCCGGCGGTATGAGCAAGACCGCCAAGTATGGTGGCTTGGGTGCCCTGGCCGGTGCATTGGCAGGCGCGGCCATCGACCATAACAACCGTGGTAAAGGCGCACTGATCGGTGCGGCTGTCGCCGGTATTGGTGCTGCAGGTTATGGTTACTATGCCGATCAGCAGGAAAAGAAACTGCGCGAAAGCATGGCCAACACGGGGGTTGAGGTTCAGCGTCAGGGTGATCAGATCAAGCTGATCATGCCGGGCAACATTACCTTCGCCACCAACTCTGACGCGATCGCCAGCAGCTTCTACCAGCCGTTGAACAATCTGGCCAATTCCCTCAAGCAGTTCAACCAGAATACTATCCAGATTGTTGGCTACACCGACAGCACCGGCAGCCGCCAGTTGAACATGGACCTGTCCCAGCGCCGTGCGCAGAGCGTAGCGAATTACCTGACGTCTCAAGGCGTCAGCCCAACCAACCTGAGCGCCCGTGGTGCAGGCCCGGATAACCCGATTGCCAGCAACGCCGACGTGAATGGCCGGGCCCAGAACCGCCGTGTAGAGGTCAACCTCGGTCCGATTCCTGGTCAGCAATACGGCCAGCCTGGCCAGCAGCAACAGGCACCCCAACAGAACAACCAGTTCCAGGGTAATCCGTACCAGCAGTACCAATAAACCCGGGCTGCAAAAAAGGGCGACGTGCACTTAGTGCACGCCGCCCTTTTCTATGCCTGTCGGTTACATCAATCGATGTACTCGAACACCTTCACGATCTTCTGCACACCCGATACGCCTTGCACAAGGTTGGCTGCGCGCGTGGCCTCCGCCTGGGTCAGCAAGCCCATCAGGTAGACGATGCCGTTATCGGTGACGACCTTGATGCGCGAGCCGGGAATGGCGTTATCGGTCAGCATCTGCGCCTTGATCTTGGTGGTCAGCAAGGCGTCGTTGCTGATGGCCAGCAGGGTAATCGGGTCCATTACCTGCAGTTCGTTGTGAACCTTCTTGACGCGCTGAACACTTGAAGCGGCTTGTTCGGCCTGGGCCTTGAGGTCGGCACGCGGGGTTTGGCCGGCCAGCAAGACCACGCCGTTGAAGCTTGTCACGACGATGCGCGAGGCACCGTTGCCCAGGTCCGGTGCGGCTTTGGCAACGTTGACCTCGACCTTGGTTTCGATCAGCGAGTCGTCGATCTTGCTGCCAAAGGTACGAGTGCCCTTATCGTCCTGAATGGGGGTGTCACGTGTTGCGGTGATTGCCGTGCTGCAGCCGCTGATGGCGAGGCACAGCGTCATGGCCAAAAGGCTGAGGCGTTTAACGGTCATTCTTCACTCCCGAACAGTTGGCTGTCGATCAGATCGCACAGGCAGTGGATCGCCAGCAGGTGGACTTCCTGAATGCGTGCAGTGACATTGGCCGGGACGCGGATCTCCACGTCCTCGGGTAGCAACAGCGAGGCCATGCCACCGCCGTCACGGCCGGTCAATGCTACGACAATCATTTCGCGATCATGTGCGGCCTGGATCGCTTGAATAATATTCGCCGAGTTGCCGCTGGTGGAAATCGCCAGCAACACATCGCCCGGTTGGCCAAGGGCGCGGATTTGCTTGGAGAAGATTTCGTTGTAGCTGTAATCGTTGGCAATCGAGGTGATCGTCGACGAGTCGGTGGTCAGAGCGATGGCCGGCAGGCTCGGTCGCTCACGCTCGAAGCGGTTGAGCAACTCGGAGGAGAAGTGCTGAGCGTCACCGGCCGAACCACCATTGCCGCACGAAAGCATTTTGCCTTCGTTGAGCAAGGCATTGACCATGACCTGACTGGCTTGCTCGATGTGCGGTGCAAGTACGTCCATCGCCTGTTGCTTGGTGTCGATGCTGGCCTGGAAAAGCTGGCGAATTCGGGATTGCATGTCCATCTGTGTGACCTTAAGTGGCGCGGCTGATTGGCACGGAAATGTGCAGCCCGCAATGCAAAGAGCAAAAGTGTGTGGTGAAGGTGTCCGGTGATTCAGCTGTCGAAGGCATCTTTGAGCCAATTCAGGCCAGCAAAGCCTGTCGGTGTGCTTTCTATGGCAACCACGTCGAAACGGCAGGGAGAGTCGGCCCAGCGATGCTCTTTTTGCAGGAAAAACTGCGCAGCGAGTATCAGCTTTTGACGCTTGCGCCCGTCGATACTGGCGAGCGCGCCACCCCATTGTGCGTGTTTTCTGTAGCGGACTTCGACGAATACTACTGTATCGCCGTCGAGCATGACCAGATCAAGCTCGCCGCGTTTACACAACCAGTTTTGCGCCAGCAGGCGCAAACCCTGTTGTTGCAGATGCTGGAGAGCTTGAAGTTCGGCATCCTTGCCGCTTTGTGCGCTGGACCGCTCGGGCATCAGCGCGGTGTGTCCGGCAGGCGCTGGATGTCGCCACCGACAAACTTCGCCCAAGGCATCTGGCGGTCGACACGCTGGTTGGCGCTGACGCCCAGACTGCCCGAAAGCCCGTCGACCCGAGTGTCAGGCAGCGCCTTGAGCTGGCCCAGGCGTGGTGCCAGGCGATAGGCGTCGACGCCCATCGCGTACAGGCGGCCGAGGCTGCCATTGGCCTGCGGCCATTGCGCGGCGACCTGATTGCGCAGCGGGTCGGTGCTGTTGAGCAACCATGGGGTCTCGCAGAACATGACGTTGGTCATGTCCAGGTACTGGTTCTTGTCACCGCTGGCACTGAACACGTGGGAGGTTGCATAAACAGGCACATCACCGGCGTACTGGAAGTTCAGGGTCGGTTTGATCTGCTGGGCCAGTTGCGGGGTGACTGCCAGGAAGATGAACTCGATATCCTGGCGACGCGATGGCTGAGCGGCTACGTCAGTACCGACGGTGCTTTGCAGGCTCTTGGCACGGCCTTCGCTTTTACGCAGTTGGAACAGGTCGGCGATCTGCTGGGCGAGGGCGACGGGCTGATCGACGTACTCAACGCCGACGACGGTGCCGCCATTGGCTTCCCAATCCTGGCGGAAGGCCTTGTAGACGCGCTCGCCCCATTCGCCACGAGGAACCATGGCGGCAGCGCGGTGCAGACCATCGGCACGAGCACGGCGCGATACTTCGCGGGCTTCATCTTCAGCGGCCAGACCGAATTGGAACAGCTGGGCCGGGCTGCGCTCAGCCTCGCTGTAGTTCAGTGCCAGGGTAGTGATCGGCAGTTGCGGGCGTGCGCTGAGTTGTTTGACCAGCGGCTTCTCCAGTGGGCCAACCACCAGTTGCACACCGGCGGCCTGGGCCTTGGCGTAGAACTCGTCAAGGGAGTTCAGGCGCGAGCTGTCGTAGAACTCGATTACCGGTGGCTTCTGTCCGGCCTGTTCGGCCTGGTAGTGCGCGGCCATAAAGCCTTCGCGCAGCGCCTTGCCGACCGAGGCCAGCGGACCTTCCTGCGGCAACAGCAGGGCGATCTTGTTCAGGGGCTGGCTGGCCAGTTCCTTGAGCTTGGTCAGCGGCAGGGGCAGTTGTACTGCCGCTGGATGTCCCGGGTTCTGCGCGCGCCAGGTATCGATAGCCGCTTGTTGCTGTTCCAGGGTACCGGCGCCCTTGACGGCCTGGGCAAGTGTGATCCAGCCATCCAATACAGGGTTGCCGCTGGCTTGCAACTGATCGGCCGGCAGCGCGGCAATCAACACCCAGATCGCTTCGTGGTTGCTCTTGGCGGCGTCGCCGCTGAGCAGTGGGGCCATGGCGACGCGTTCGCGAGCGGCGGCCAGGGTCTGGCCATCGGCTTCATAGGCGCGGGCATGCACGGTGCCGGTACGAATCTGCTGGTCTGGCGGCAGATCCTTCAGGTTTTGCAGGCTGGGGTGGTTCAACGCCGCCAGTGCAGCCTTGGGCTGATTGCGGGTCATAGCCAATTCAGCGGCCAGGGTGCTGGCAAATATCTGTGCGGCCGGTTTCAGGACATCCAGCGGCACCTGCGCAAGAATCTGCGACGAACGGCCAGGGTTGTTCTGGTGGAACGCCAGGTCAGCCGCACTCAGGCGCAGCAATGCGGCCTTTTCTGGCGTCTTGGCGGTGGTTGCCTGTTCGAGCAGTTGCTCGATACTGGCATCCGGAGTCCGGGGCAGGTCGCCAAGGCTGGACGAGGGCGAGCTGGCACAAGCGGCCAGGAGGGCAGCGAGGCAGAGGGCGGAGAGCAGCCGCAGGCAAGCGATCATGTAAGTGTTCCTGATACCGATCAAATTAGCGTGGAATTGTACCCAAGCACTGGCTCAGGCGCGATGTTACTGGCGTGAAAGCGTCGATTTAGGTCGTGCAAATGTTGCAATCGGTCGTTGATGGCTTGAAACGCATCCATCGCGATGGCGTATTTTCGAAGCGCCTACGCGCTACAATATGGCTTTTGCCAACCATCGAGGTGTGCGTTTTGACTGCTCCAGGTCCTTTGAATTCCACTGCTGGCTCGCTTTTTGTGGTGGCGACGCCCATTGGCAACCTGGACGACATCAGTGCCCGGGCGTTGAAGGTGTTGCGCGAAGTCAAGCTGATCGCGGCGGAAGATACGCGTCACTCCCAGCGTTTGATGCAGCATTTTGGTATCAGCACGCCACTGGCTGCGTGCCATGAACACAACGAGCGCGAAGAAGGCAGCCGCTTCATCACCCGTCTGCTTGCGGGGGATGACGTGGCATTGATCTCCGACGCGGGCACGCCGCTGATTTCCGACCCCGGCTACCATTTGGTCCGTCAGGCGCGTGCCGCTGGTATCAATGTAGTGCCTGTTCCGGGTGCGTGCGCGTTGATTGCCGCTTTATCTGCCGCCGGCTTGCCGTCGGACCGTTTTATCTTCGAAGGTTTTTTACCGGCCAAGGCGGTCGGGCGGCGTGCTCGTCTTCAAGCATTGAAGGAAGAACCGCGTACGTTGATTTTCTACGAGGCTCCGCATCGCATCCTGGAATGTCTGGAGGATATGGAGCTGGTGTTTGGCGGTGAGCGCCTGGCGCTGCTTGCTCGCGAGCTGACCAAGACGTTCGAGACCCTCAAGGGGCTGCCGTTGGAGGCATTGCGTGCCTTTGTCGAGGGTGACAGCAACCAGCAGCGTGGCGAGTGTGTGGTGTTGGTCGCCGGCTGGACTGCGCCGGAAAATGAGGAGGCTGTCGGCGGTGAGGCGATGCGCATCCTCGATTTACTGCTCAAGGAAATGCCCCTCAAGCGTGCCGCAGCGCTGGCGGCGGAAATTACCGGTCTGCGTAAAAACGTGCTGTATCAAGTTGCGCTGGATAAACAGAAAGCCGAATAGTTCCGGGGGCGAGCCTGTATTTCGTCTGAACGTGATGGCCATTCTGAACTTTTATTACTTGTCCTAAGCCCGCCGTGCCGTTAACCTGCGCGGCGGAGAGTCGATTGGACAGTCGCTGCCCTCTATGAGAATTAGGGGGGGGAGGAAAGTCCGGGCTCCATAGGGCGAAGTGCCAGGTAATGCCTGGGAGGCGTGAGCCTACGGAAAGTGCCACAGAAAATAACCGCCTAAGCACTTCGGTGCCGGTAAGGGTGAAAAGGTGCGGTAAGAGCGCACCGCACGACTGGCAACAGTTCGTGGCTAGGTAAACCCCACTTGGAGCAAGACCAAATAGGGTCCCAAGGCGTGGCCCGCGCTGGGACCGGGTAGGTTGCTAAAGATGTCCAGTGATGGCCATCGTAGACGAATGACTGTTCAAGACAGAACCCGGCTTATAGATCGACTCTCCACCTTTTTCCTTTTGTCCGAATCTCGGGCAGAAAACCGGTAGTAACGCAAGAATCCCTCCCTGCCGAATCATTGGCAGATGCATCTTCGTAATACCAAAAAAATCTTACTCTTAATAAATCACTTTAACTTTAAGCCATAGCTCTATGAGCTATTTGCGGTTGTTGAGTCAAAAACATCGCCAAACTCTCGTTTCTCCTCCTTTTACACTCCTAAATCTCCGTTCTGTAAGGCTTTTCCTTGAATCCGTGCCTTGACGGTGTGGTGGGCGCATTCCTATAGTGTGCGCAAGTGGCGGAAAGTGGCACAAAGTGGGTTTTTTGAACGTAAAACGCTAAAATTTGGAGAAACGCATCTGTGTTTCGCGGAGCTAACGCTATCAGTCTCGATGCAAAAGGCCGTCTCGCCATGCCGAGCCGGTATCGTGACGAGCTCATTTCGCGAAGTTCAGGCCAGTTAATCATCACGATTGACGCCGTTGACCCTTGTTTATGTGTTTACCCCCTCGATGAGTGGGAGTTGATTGAAACCAAGTTGCGCGCTCTGCCTTCATTGCGTGAAGAAAACCGCCGCCTGCAGCGTTTGCTGATTGGTAATGCCGTCGACCTTGAACTCGATGGCAGTGGTCGTTTCCTGGTGCCACCGCGTCTGCGCGAGTACGCCAAGCTCGACAAGCGCGCAATGCTGGTGGGCCAACTGAACAAGTTCCAATTGTGGGACGAAGATGCCTGGGATGCTGTTTCCGCAGCTGACCTGGCTGCTATTCAACAACCGGGCGCCATGCCTGATGAACTGCGTGATTTGATCCTGTGACTATTGATAGCGGCTTTAACCACATCACCGTACTGCTTGACGAAGCCGTTGAGGCTCTCGCCGTACGCGCGGATGGCTGCTATTTGGATGGCACCTTCGGCAGGGGCGGGCATAGCCGGTTGATACTCAGCCAGCTCGGGTCTGACGGCAAACTCCTCGGATTCGACAAAGACCCTCAAGCGATTGCCACCGGGCAAGCGCTAGCGGCCGAAGACGGCCGCTTTGTCGTTGTGCAGCGCAGCTTTGCCGAGCTGGGTGCGGAAGTGGCCGAGCGGGGTATGGCAGGCAAGGTGGCCGGGGTTTTGCTCGATCTGGGCGTGTCTTCGCCGCAACTCGACGACCCGGAGCGCGGCTTCAGCTTCATGAACGACGGCCCCCTCGACATGCGCATGGACCCTACCCGGGGTGTCAGCGCTGCGCAGTTCATCGCCACTGCGCCGGTGGAAGAAATCGCCCGTGTGTTCAAAGAATACGGTGAAGAGCGTTTCGCCGGCCGCATGGCCCGCGCCGTGGTCGAGCGCCGCGAGATCCAGCCGTTCGAACGGACCGCCGACCTGGCCGAAGTGCTGAAGGTCGCCAACCCGGCGTGGGAAAAAGGCAAAAACCCGGCCACCCGCGCGTTCCAGGGGCTGCGTATTCACGTCAATAACGAATTGGGCGATCTGGAAGCCGGCCTCGAAGCCGCGCTGGACGCCTTGGAAGTGGGCGGTCGCCTGGTGGTGATCAGCTTCCACTCTCTGGAAGACCGCATCGTCAAACTGTTCATGCGTCGTCTGGCCAAGGGTGAGTCGGATAACCTGCCGCGCAACCTGCCGGTGCGTTTCGAAGCCTTTGTGCCGAAAATCAAGATCCATGGCAAAGCGCAGTTCGCTTCCGAAGCCGAACTCAAGGCCAACCCACGTTCCCGTAGTGCCGTCATGCGTGTCGCGGAGAAGTTGCGGTGAGCAAGCTTTTCGCCAAGCCCCTCCCGGGCGGCAGCTTCTTTATGTTGCTGCTGTTTATCGGCGTGCTGGTGTCCGCAATCGCGGTGTCCTACAGCGCCCACTGGAACCGCCAGTTGCTCAATACCCTGTACGGGGAATTGAACGTGCGCGATAAGGCACAGGCGGAGTGGGGCCGGTTGATCCTCGAGCAAAGCACCTGGACCGCTCACAGCCGTATCGAGGTGCTGGCCACCGAACAGCTGAAAATGCACATTCCGGGCGCGGCTGAAGTCCGCATGGTGGCGCCATGATGAAGCTCGAAGGCGCACTCTACCCATGGCGCTTCCGCGTGGTGCTTGGCTTGCTGGCACTGATGGTGGGCGCAATCGCCTGGCGCATCATCGACCTGCAGGTCGTCGACCGTGACTTCCTGATTGGTCAGGGCGATGCCCGTAGCCTGCGTCATATCCCGATCCCGGCGCACCGCGGCCTGATCACCGACCGCAACGGCGAGCCTCTGGCCGTCAGTACCCCGGTGACCACCCTGTGGGCCAACGCCAAGGAACTGCAGACCGCCAAGGAAAAGTGGCCGGAGCTCGCAGCTGCCCTGGGTCAGGACCCGAAAGCCCTGGCTGAACGTCTGGAAGCCCAGGCCAACAAGGAATTCATCTACCTGGTTCGCGGGCTGACCCCTGAACAGGGCCAGCAGGTACTCGACCTTAAAGTCCCTGGTGTCTACGGCATCGAGGAGTTTCGTCGTTTTTACCCGGCCGGTGAAACCACCGCGCACATGGTCGGCTTCACCGATATCGACGACCACGGTCGTGAAGGTGTCGAGTTGGCCTACGATGAATGGCTGGCCGGGGTCCCCGGCAAGCGACAGGTCATCAAGGATCGTCGCGGCAGGCTGATCAAGGATGTCCAGGTCACCAAAAACGCCAAGGCCGGCAAGCCCTTGGCGTTGTCGATTGACTTGCGCCTGCAATACCTGGCCAACCGCGAACTGCGTAACGCGATTATAGAGAACGGCGCCAAGGCCGGTAGCCTGGTTATCATGGACGTGAAGACCGGCGAAATCCTCGCCATGGTCAACCAGCCGACCTACAACCCGAATAACCGTCGCAACCTGCAGCCGGCGATGATGCGTAACCGCGCAATGATCGACGTGTTCGAGCCGGGTTCGACCATGAAAGCCATCTCCATGAGTGCCGCCCTGGAAACCGGGCGCTGGAAACCGAGCGACAAAGTCGAGGTTTACCCTGGCACTTTGCAGTTGGGCAAATACACCATTCGTGACGTATCCCGTACCGAAGGTCCGGTGCTGGATTTGACAGGCATCCTGATCAACTCCAGTAACGTGGGCATGAGTAAGGTCGCCTTCGATATCGGCGGCGAAACCATCTACCACCTCGCGCAAAAGATCGGCTTGGGCCAACCCACCGGCCTGGACTTCCCGGGTGAGCGTGTGGGCAACCTGCCGAACTACCGCGACTGGAAAAAGGCCGAGACCGCCACGCTTTCCTACGGCTACGGCATCTCGGTGACGGCGATCCAGCTGGCGCACGCTTTCTCGGTATTGGCCAATAACGGTCGCATGGTTCCGCTGAGCCTGATCCATGTCGACGAAGCGCCGAAAGCCACCCAGGTGATTCCGGAAAACGTCGCCAAGACCATGCAGGGCATGCTGCAACAAGTGATCGAAGCACCGCGTGGCGTATTCCGCGCCCAGGTGCCGGCATACCACGTGGCAGGCAAGTCCGGTACCGCGCGTAAAACGTCGGTGGGCACCAAGGGCTATGCCGAAAACTCCTACCGTTCGCTGTTCGCCGGCTTCGGCCCGATGAGTGATCCGCGCTACGCCATCGTTGTCGTGATTGATGAGCCGAGCAAAGCCGGCTACTTCGGTGGCCTGGTATCGGCGCCGGTGTTCAGCAAAGTGATGTCGGGCACCCTGCGCCTGATGAATATCACGCCGGACAATCTGCCGCCGACCCAACAAGCGAACGCCGGACCACCGGCCGCCGCTGCAAAAGCCAATGGAGGGCGCGGCTGATGTCTCTTAGCCTGAACAAGATTTTCGCCCACGCCGGTCGCGACCTGTTGATTCGCGAGCTGAGCCTGGATAGCCGCAGCGTACGCGCCGGAGACCTGTTCCTGGCGGTGCCTGGCGGCAAATTCGATGGCCGTGAACATATTGCCGATGCATTGCAACGCGGCGCTGCGGCCGTGGCTTATGAAGTGGAAGGCGCCACCGTGCTGCCGATCACCGACGTACCGTTGATTCCGGTCAAGGGCCTTGCAGCACAATTGTCCGATATCGCCGGGCGTTTCTATGGCGACCCGAGTCGCCAATTGAACCTGGTGGGCGTGACCGGTACCAACGGCAAGACCAGCGTGACCCAACTGGTCGCCCAGGCGCTTGACCTGCTGGGTCAGCACTGCGGCATTGTGGGTACTCTGGGCACCGGCTTTTACGGTGCATTGCAAAGCGGCCTGCATACCACGCCGAACCCGATCGCCGTGCAAGCGACCCTGGCCGACCTGAAAAAGGCGGGTGCCAAGGCGGTTGCCATGGAAGTGTCTTCTCACGGTTTGCACCAGGGGCGCGTTGCTGCGCTGGCCTTTGATGTGGCGGTGATGACCAACCTGTCCCGCGATCATCTGGACTACCACGGCACCATGGAGGCCTACGCTGCCGAAAAGGCCAAGCTGTTTGCCTGGAATGACTTGAAGTGTCGGGTGGTGAACCTCGATGACGAGTTCGGTCGCCAGCTGGCGGCTGAAGAGCGTGAGTCGCGCCTGATCAGCTACAGCCTGGAAGACGCCAGCGCCTACTTGTATTGCCGCGAAGCCCAATTCAATGACGAAGGCGTGCTCGCTACGCTAGTGACGCCACAAGGCGAGCATCATTTGCGCAGCACCCTGTTGGGGCGTTTCAACCTGAGTAACGTCCTTGCCGCTATCGGTGCGTTGCTCGGCCTGGATTATGCCCTCGACGAAATCCTTAAAGTCCTGCCGAAGCTGGAAGGCCCGGTGGGTCGCATGCAGCGTCTCGGTGGCGGTTCGCAGCCGTTGGTGGTGGTCGATTATGCCCACACCCCGGATGCCCTCGAAAAAGTCCTCGTGGCGCTGCGCCCACACGCCAAGGGCAAGCTGCTCTGCCTGTTCGGCTGCGGCGGTGATCGCGATCGGGGCAAGCGCCCATTGATGGCAGAGATCGTCGAGCGCCTGGCGGACGGCGTACTCGTGACTGACGATAACCCGCGCAGCGAAAATCCGAGCCAGATTTTCGACGACATCCGTGCCGGCTTCAAAGATGCCTCCAAGGCCACTTTCGTCGCAGGTCGTGGTGCAGCCATTGCCCAATTGATCGCCAGCGCCGGCGCTGACGATGTGGTGGTGCTGGCCGGTAAAGGCCACGAGGACTACCAGGAAATCAACGGCGAACGCCATGCCTTCTCCGACCTGGTCGAGGCCGATCATGCCTTGACCGCCTGGGAGGTTGCCCATGCTTAAAGCGATGAAGTTCAGCGAGCTGACCCAGGCTCTTTCGGCCCGTATGTTGTCGAGCGACTGCAGCTTCGACGGCGTCAGTATCGACAGCCGTAACATCAAGCCAGGCCAGTTGTTTGTTGCCCTGGCCGGCCCGCGTTTTGACGGTCACGATTACCTGAACGAGGTTGCCGCCAAAGGCGCCGTTGGTGCCCTGGTGCAACGTGAAGTCGCGGACTCCACCTTGCCGCAATTGCTGGTCGCCGATACCCGCCTGGCCCTCGGTCAGTTGGGCGCGCTGAACCGCGCCGCGTTCGACAAGCCTGTCGCAGCCATCACCGGCTCCAGCGGCAAGACCACGGTCAAAGAGTTGCTCGCCGGTGTGCTGCGCACGCGTGGGCCGGTACTCGCTACCCGTGGCAACCTGAACAATGATTTCGGCGCTCCGCTGACCCTGCTCGAACTGGCCCCGGAACACACGGCGGCAGTGATCGAACTGGGAGCCTCGCGTATTGGCGAAATTGCCTACACCGTGGCGCTGACCAAGCCTCACGTGACGATTATCAGCAATGCCGGTACTGCCCACGTCGGCGAGTTCGGCGGCCCGCAGAAGATCGTCGAAGCCAAGGGTGAAATCCTTGAAGGCCTGGCTGCTTCGGGCACCGCGGTATTGAATCTCGACGACAAGGCCTTCGAGACCTGGCGCGTGCGCGCTGCTGGTCGCAAGATCCTGACGTTTGCCGTACTGAACGCAGCCGCTGACTTCCATGCTTCCGGTATCACTGTCGATGCCCGCGGCTGTCCGTCATTCACTTTGCACACGCCGCAGGGGAGTGAGCAGGTGCAACTGAATCTGCTCGGCAACCATAACGTAGCCAATGCCCTGGCCGCCGCCGCCGCCGCCCACGCCCTGGGGGTGTCGTTGTTCGGTATCGCTACTGGCCTGGGCGCGGTGCAGCCGGTCAAGGGGCGCACCGTGGCGCAGTTGGCAACCAACGGCATGCGCGTCATTGATGACACTTACAACGCCAACCCATCCTCCATCAATGCTGCCGTGGATCTGCTCAAAGGCTTTGACGGACGCAAGGTGCTGGTGCTGGGCGATATCGGCGAATTGGGCGACTGGGCTGAACAAGGCCACCGCGAAGTCGGTGCCTACGCCGCCGGCAAAGTCGATGCGCTTTACGCCGTCGGTTCGAACATGGCGCACGCCGTCAACGCCTTTGGCCCCGGCGCGCGACACTTCGCGACTCAGGCTGAATTGATCCAGGCGCTGACGGCGGCGGAACAAGACAAAAACACCACTATTTTGATCAAGGGATCGCGCAGCGCGGTGATGGAAAACGTCGTCGCGGCCTTGTGTGGCTCAAGTACGGAGAAACATTAATGCTGCTGCTGCTGGCTGAGTATCTGCAACAGTTCTACAAAGGCTTCGCGGTCTTTCAGTACCTGACCCTGCGCGGGATTCTGGGTGTGCTGACCGCGCTGTCTCTGTCGCTGTTCCTGGGGCCGTGGATGATCCGTACCCTGCAGAACCTGCAAATTGGTCAATCGGTTCGCAATGACGGCCCGCAGTCGCACCTGTCCAAGTCCGGCACCCCGACCATGGGCGGCGCGTTGATCCTGTCGTCCATCGGTATCAGCACCTTGCTGTGGGCCGACCTGCACAACCGCTATGTGTGGGTGGTGTTGCTGGTGACCCTGTTGTTCGGTGCCATCGGCTGGGTGGACGACTACCGCAAAGTGATCGAGAAAAACTCCAAGGGGCTGCCAAGCCGCTGGAAATATTTCTGGCAATCGGTGTTCGGGCTCGCCGCTGCAATTTTCCTCTACACCACTGCGCCAAGCGCCGTTGAAACCACTCTGATCATCCCGATGCTCAAAGACGCCAGCATTCCCCTCGGCATCGGTTTCGTGGTGTTGACCTACTTCGTGATCGTCGGCTCCAGCAACGCGGTGAACCTGACCGACGGCCTGGATGGCCTGGCAATCATGCCGACGGTGATGGTGGGCGGCGCGCTCGGCATCTTCTGCTACCTGTCGGGTAACGTGAAATTCGCTGAATACCTGCTGATTCCCTACGTACCGGGCGCGGGTGAACTGATCGTGTTCTGTGGCGCGCTGATCGGTGCCGGGCTGGGCTTCCTGTGGTTCAACACCTACCCGGCACAAGTCTTCATGGGCGACGTCGGCGCACTGGCACTGGGCGCAGCCCTGGGCACCATCGCAGTGATCGTGCGTCAGGAAATCGTGCTGTTCATCATGGGCGGTGTGTTCGTGATGGAAACCCTGTCGGTGGTCATCCAGGTGGCTTCCTTCAAATTGACCGGGCGTCGTGTGTTCCGCATGGCGCCGATTCACCACCACTTTGAACTCAAGGGCTGGCCCGAGCCACGCGTGATCGTCCGTTTCTGGATCATCACCGTGATTCTCGTGCTGATCGGCCTTGCCACCCTGAAACTGAGGTAGAAACGAGTGTCCCTGATCGCTTCAGACCACTTCCGCATCGTTGTCGGCCTCGGCAAGAGCGGCATGTCCCTGGTTCGCTTCCTGGCGAACCGGGGTGTGTCGTTCGCCGTGGCCGATACGCGGGAAAATCCACCGGAGCTGGTCACGCTGCGCCGTGACTACCCGCACGTGGAAGTGCGTTGTGGCGAGCTGGATGTCGAGTTTCTGTGCCGTGCCGACGAGCTCTACGTGAGCCCCGGCCTGGCCCTGGCGACACCAGCCCTGCAAGCTGCGGCGGCACGTGGCGTGAAGCTGTCGGGCGATATCGACCTGTTCGCGCGTAACGCGAAGGCGCCGATCGTGGCCATCAGCGGCTCCAATGCGAAAAGCACCGTGACCACCCTGGTCGGGGACATGGCGTTGGCGGCCGGCAAGCGCGTGGCCGTGGGCGGCAACCTCGGCACTCCTGCACTGGATTTGCTCAGCGACGACATCGAGCTGTACGTGATGGAGCTGTCGAGCTTCCAACTGGAAACCACCCATGACCTGGGTGCCGAAGTAGCCACCGTGTTGAACGTCAGCGAAGACCACATGGACCGCTACAGCGGCCTGCCGGCGTATCACCTGGCCAAGCACCGGATCTTCCGTGGTGCCAGGCAGGTGGTGGTCAATCGTCAGGACGCCTTGAGCCGTCCGCTGATGAGCGAGGGCCTGCCGTGCTGGACCTTCGGTCTCGGCAAACCCGATTTCAAAGCCTTCGGCATCCGTGAAGAGAACGGCGAGAAATACCTGGCCTTCGAATTCCAGAACCTGATGCCGGTGCGCGAGCTGAAAATCCGCGGTGCCCATAATCAGTCCAACGCCCTGGCGGCGCTGGCGCTCGGGCATGCCGTTGGCCTGCCGTTTGACGCCATGCTGTCGGCACTGCGTACCTTTGGCGGCCTCGAGCATCGCTGCCAGTGGGTGCGCGATCTGAATGGCGTCAGCTATTACAACGACTCCAAGGCTACCAACGTCGGTGCGGCGCTGGCTGCCATCGAAGGCCTCGGTGCCGATATCGAGGGCAAGCTGGTGCTGATCGCCGGTGGCGACGGCAAGGGCGCCGACTTCAAGGACCTCAAAGGCCCGGTGGCTGAACATTGCCGCGCGGTGGTGCTGATGGGGCGCGACTCCGACCTGATCGCCGCCGCCCTGGGCGATGCCGTGGCGCAAGTGCGCGCCACCTCGCTGGACGACGCCATCGCCCAATGCAAAGCCCTGGCCCAGCCAGGTGATGCGGTGCTGCTGTCGCCAGCCTGCGCCAGTTTCGACATGTTCAAGAACTACGAAGAGCGCGGCCAGCTGTTCGCCCGCGCCGTGGAGGCCTTAGCATGAGCATGAATTTCAGAAACATCATCAAGCCCTACCCGTCGCCGATCATCACCGGACGCGGTATCGACCTCGATTTCCCGATGCTCGCCGGTTGCCTTGCACTGTTGGGCCTGGGCCTGGTGATGATCACTTCGGCATCTTCCGAAGTGGCCGCGGTGCAGTCGGGCAACACGCTGTACATGATGATCCGTCACCTGGTGTACCTGGTGATCGGCCTCGGTGCCTGCGTTGTCACCATGATGATCCCTATTGCCACCTGGCAACGCCTGGGCTGGATGATGCTGATCGGCGCGTTCGGCTTGTTGGTGATGGTGATCCTGCCCGGTATCGGTCGCGAGGTGAACGGTTCGATGCGCTGGATCGGCTTCGGTGCGTTCAACGTGCAGCCGTCGGAAATCGCCAAGGTGTTCGTGGTGATCTATCTCGCCGGCTACTTGGTACGTCGCCAGAAAGAAGTGCGCGAAAGCTGGATGGGCTTCTTCAAGCCGTTCATCGTGCTGCTGCCGATGGCCGGCCTGTTGCTGATGGAGCCCGACTTCGGAGCAACCGTCGTAATGATGGGCGCGGCGGCAGCGATGTTGTTCCTTGGCGGTGTGGGCCTGTTCCGTTTTACCTTGATGGTGGTGCTGGCGGTCGCGGCCGTGACGATTCTGGTGCAGGCGCAACCCTACCGTATGGCGCGTCTGATCACCTTTACCGACCCATGGTCCGACCAGTTCGGCTCCGGCTACCAGTTGACCCAGGCGCTGATCGCCTTCGGTCGCGGCGAGTGGCTGGGCGTGGGCCTGGGCAACAGTGTGCAGAAGCAGTTTTACCTGCCGGAAGCGCACACCGACTTCGTATTCTCGGTACTCGCCGAAGAGCTGGGCGTAGTCGGGTCGTTGTGCACCGTCGCGCTGTTTCTGTTCGTGTGCGTACGCGGCATGTACATCGGCTTGTGGGCCGAGAAGGCCAAACAGTATTTCGCCGCCTATGTGGCATACGGCTTGTCTTTCCTGTGGATCGGCCAGTTCCTCATCAACATCGGTGTGAACGTCGGCCTGCTGCCGACCAAGGGCCTGACCTTGCCGTTCCTCAGTTACGGCGGCAGTTCGTTGGTGATCTGCTGTGTGTGCCTGGGCTTGTTGCTGCGCATCGAGTGGGAGAGTCGAACCCACCTGGGCAGCGAAGAGATGGAGTTCAGCGAAAGCGACTTCGCCGAGGAGCCATCTCATGGGCGCTAACGTGCTGATCATGGCGGGCGGCACCGGGGGCCATGTGTTCCCGGCGCTGGCTTGCGCCCGTGAATTCCAGAGCCGTGGCTATACGGTGCATTGGCTGGGTACGCCGCGCGGCATCGAAAACGATCTGGTACCGAATGCCGGCCTGCCCTTGCATCTGATCAACGTCACCGGCTTGCGTGGCAAAAGCAAATTGTCCCTGCTCAAGGCACCGTTTGTATTGCTCAAGGCGGTGTGGCAGGCGCGCAAGATCATTCGTCAATTGCAGCCAGTGTGCGTGCTCGGGTTTGGCGGTTATGTGACCGGCCCGGGTGGCGTTGCGGCAAAGCTTGCCGGCGTGCCGGTGATCGTGCACGAGCAGAACGCCGTTGCCGGCACTGCCAACCGCCTGTTGGTGCCGTTGGCTGCACGGGTGTGCGAGGCCTTCCCGAAGACCTTTGGCGCATCGGACAAACTGCGTACCACCGGCAACCCGGTACGCACCGAGCTGTTTATGGATATCGCGCGCCAGGCCCTGGTCGGGCGCAAGGCTCACCTGCTGATCCTGGGTGGAAGCCTGGGCTCCGAGCCTCTGAACAAATTGCTGCCGGAAGCGGTAGCGCAACTCCCTGTGGAGTTGCGTCCGGAGATCTTCCATCAGGCCGGCAAGGATCACGGTGAAGTCACCGCCAAGCGCTACCGCGAGGCCGGTGTGGAGGCGAACGTACAGCCCTTCATCAAAGACATGGCCCATGCCTATGGCTGGGCCGACCTGGTGGTCTGCCGCTCTGGTGCGCTGACCGTCAGTGAACTGGCCGCCGCCGGTCTGCCGTCGTTGCTGGTGCCTTTGCCCCACGCCATCGACGATCACCAGACCCGCAACGCCGAATATTTGGCCGGGGAGGGCGCTGCCTTCCTGCTGCCGCAAAGAACGACTGGCGCCGCCGATTTGGCCGCACGCCTGACCGAGGTTTTGATGCAACCGCAACGACTCAGCAACATGGCGAGCACCGCAAGCCGCCTGGCCAAACCTGACGCAACCCGCACCGTGGTCGACATCTGCCTGGAGGTGGCCCATGGTTGAGAATCAGAAAGCCATGCCACAACCGGAAATGCGCCGTATCCGTCGCATCCACTTCGTCGGTATCGGCGGCGTGGGCATGTGCGGTATTGCCGAGGTATTGCTGAACCTGGGTTACCAGGTATCCGGTTCGGACTTGAAAGAGTCGCCGGTCACCGATCGCCTGAAGTCCTTCGGTGCACAGATCTTCATCGGCCATCGCGCCGAGAACGCCGCCGAGGCTGATGTACTGGTGGTTTCCAGTGCCGTGAACACCTCGAACCCGGAAGTGGCGACCGCCCTTGAGCGTCGTATTCCGGTGGTGCCACGCGCCGAGATGCTGGCCGAGTTGATGCGCTATCGCCATGGCATCGCCGTCGCCGGTACCCACGGCAAAACCACCACCACCAGTTTGATCGCTTCCGTATTCGCCGCCGGTGGCCTGGACCCGACGTTCGTGATCGGTGGCCGCCTGAATGCAGCCGGCACCAATGCACAGCTCGGCACCAGCCGCTACCTGATCGCCGAAGCCGACGAAAGTGATGCCAGCTTCCTGCACCTGCAACCTTTGGTTGCTGTGGTGACCAACATCGACGCCGACCACATGGCGACCTACGACGGCGACTTCAACAAGTTGAAGAAAACCTTCGTCGAGTTCCTGCACAACCTGCCGTTCTACGGGTTGGCCGTGGTGTGCCTGGATGATCCGGTCGTGCGTGAAATCCTGCCGCTGGTCAAGCGTCCGACCGTGACCTATGGCTTCAGCGAAGACGCAGACGTGCGCGCAATCAATGTGCGCCAGGAAGGCATGCAGACCTTCTTCACCGTGCTGCGTCCTGACCGCGAGCCGCTGGATGTTTCGGTGAACATGCCGGGCAACCACAACGTGTTGAACTCCCTCGCGACCATCTGCATCGCTACCGACGAAGGCGTCAGTGATGAAGCCATTGTCGAAGGCTTGTCGCGCTTTGCCGGTGTGGGCCGCCGCTTCCAGGTCTACGGCCAACTGCCGGTAGAAGGCGGCGATGTCATGCTGGTCGACGACTACGGTCACCATCCGACCGAAGTCGCTGCGGTGATCAAAGCCGTGCGTGGAGGCTGGCCGGAGCGCCGCCTGGTGATGGTCTACCAGCCGCACCGTTATAGCCGTACCCGCGACCTGTACGACGATTTCGTCAATGTATTGGCTGATGCCAACGTGTTGTTGTTGATGGAGGTCTACCCGGCCGGTGAAGAACCGATCCCGGGCGCCGATAGCCGCAAGTTATGCAACAGCATCCGCCAGCGCGGCCAGCTGGACCCGATCTACATCGAGCGCGGTGTGGACCTGGCGCCGCTGGTCAAGCCACTGCTGCGCGCCGGTGACATCCTGCTGTGCCAGGGCGCCGGCGATATTGGTGGCCTTGCCCCTAAATTGCTGGCGAGCCCGTTGTTCGCCGCAGCACAGGGGAAGTCGAAATGATCACGAATTACGACGCCCTGTTTTCCACCCTCACGCCCGCCGACTTTGGCCGCGTGGCGGTATTGTTCGGCGGCAAAAGTGCTGAGCGCGAAGTGTCGCTCAAGTCCGGCAACGCCGTGCTGCAAGCGCTGCAAAGTGCCGGTGTGAACGCCTTCGGCATCGACGTGGGCGACGACTTCCTCGCTCGTCTGCAGGCCGAGAAAATCGACCGTGCCTTCATCATCCTGCACGGCCGTGGTGGTGAAGACGGCAGCATGCAGGGCTTGCTGGAGTGCGCCGGCATTCCTTACACCGGTAGTGGCATTCTGGCTTCGGCCCTGGCCATGGACAAGTTGCGCACCAAGCAGGTGTGGCACAGCCTGGGTATTCCAACCCCGCGTCACAGTGTTCTGTGCAGCGAAGACGATTGTATTTCTGCAGCCGAGGAACTGGGCCTGCCTTTGATCGTCAAACCAGCCCATGAAGGCTCCAGTATCGGCATGGCCAAAGTGAACTCGGCCGCCGAATTGATCGACGCATGGAAAGCGGCAAGTACCTACGATTCGCAAGTGTTGGTGGAACAGTGGATCTCCGGTCCCGAGTACACCATCGCCACCCTGCGTGGCCAGGTATTGCCGCCTATCGCATTGGGCACGCCCCACACCTTTTATGACTACGACGCCAAGTACCTGGCCTCCGATACTCAGTACCGGATTCCATGTGGCCTCGACGCAACCAAGGAACAGGAATTGATGGACCTCACGGCGAAAGCCTGTGAGGCACTGGGTATCGCCGGTTGGGCGCGGGCAGACGTGATGCAGGATGAGCAAGGGAATTTCTGGTTCCTGGAAGTCAATACCGCACCCGGCATGACCGATCACAGCCTGGTACCTATGGCTGCCCGTGCCGCCGGTTTGGATTTCCAGCAGTTGGTGCTGGCGATTCTGGCCGCAAGCATTGAGTCAAGAGGCTAAGAACATGAACGGCGCATCGCTTCGTCATCAGCCCCCACAAGCACCGAGCCGCAAGCCGGTGCCGCGGGGTGCCAGCCGGATGGTGGCTAAAGAGCCGATGTCGGTGCGCTTGCCGAAAGCCAACTTTGGTTTTCTCAAGGCGCTGTTCTGGCCGGTGCTGCTGGTGGTGTTGGGTTTCGGCACCTACGAGGGCGCCCAGCGTCTGTTGCCGTATGCCGACCGACCGATCACCAAGATCAGTGTGCAGGGCGACTTGAGCTACATCAGCCAGCAGGCAGTGCAGCAGCGCATCGGCCCGTACCTGTCGGCGAGCTTCTTCACCATCGACCTGGCCGGCATGCGCTCGGAGCTTGAACAGATGCCGTGGATCGCCCACGCCGAAGTCCGCCGTGTGTGGCCGGACCAGGTGACGATCCGCCTGGAAGAACAGCTGCCCGTGGCCCGTTGGGGCGATGGCGCGCTGTTGAACAACCAGGGGCAGGCGTTCGCGCCGCGTGAAGTGGCCAACTACGAGCACCTGCCGCAGCTGTTCGGGCCGCAGCGGGCGCAACAGCAAGTGATGCAGCAGTATCAGGCGTTGAGCCAGATGCTGCGGCCACTGGGCTTCTCCATCGCACGCCTGGAGTTGCGTGAGCGGGGCAGCTGGTTTTTGACGACCGGGGCAGGCAGTTCCGGCCCGGGCATCGAGTTGTTGCTGGGACGCGACCGCTTGGTGGAGAAGATGCGCCGCTTTATTGCCATCTATGACAAAACCTTGAAAGAACAGATTACGAACATTGCGAGCGTCGACCTGCGTTACGCCAACGGCCTGGCCGTCGGCTGGCGTACACCGGTTGCGCCCACGGCAGCACAACCCGCTGTCGCGAAGAATTAAGAAGAGGCAGGACCCATGGCAAACGTGCAAAGCGGCAAAATGATCGTCGGTCTCGATATCGGCACCTCCAAGGTGGTGGCGCTGGTGGGCGAGGTCGGGGAAGACGGCACGATCGAAATCGTCGGTATTGGCACGCATCCGTCCCGGGGCCTCAAGAAGGGCGTGGTGGTGAACATCGAGTCCACCGTGCAATCGATCCAGCGCGCCATCGAAGAAGCGCAGCTGATGGCCGGTTGCCGGATTCACTCGGCGTTCGTCGGCGTGGCCGGCAACCATATCCGCAGCTTGAACTCCCACGGCATCGTGGCGATCCGCGACCGTGAAGTCAGCTCGGCCGACCTTGAGCGCGTCCTCGACGCCGCCCAGGCCGTGGCGATCCCGGCTGACCAGCGCGTGCTGCACACCCTGCCGCAGGACTATGTGATCGACAACCAGGAAGGTGTTCGCGAGCCCCTGGGCATGTCGGGCGTACGCCTGGAAGCCAAGGTCCACGTGGTGACCTGCGCTGTCAACGCCGCGCAGAACATCGAGAAGTGCGTGCGTCGCTGCGGCCTGGAAATCGACGACATCATTCTCGAGCAGTTGGCCTCGGCCTACTCGGTACTGACCGACGACGAAAAAGAACTGGGCGTGTGCCTGGTGGACATCGGCGGTGGCACCACCGACATCGCGATCTTCACCGAAGGTGCGATCCGTCACACCGCCGTGATCCCGATTGCGGGTGATCAGGTGACCAACGACATCGCCATGGCCTTGCGTACACCTACCCAGTACGCCGAAGAAATCAAGATCCGCTACGCCTGCGCCCTGGCCAAGCTGGCCGGTGCCGGTGAAACCATCAAGGTCCCGAGCGTCGGCGACCGTCCACCGCGCGAACTGTCGCGCCAGGCCTTGGCCGAAGTGGTCGAGCCGCGCTACGACGAGCTGTTCACCCTGATCCAGGCGGAACTGCGCCGCAGTGGCTACGAAGACCTGATTCCGGCCGGCATCGTGCTGACCGGTGGCACCTCGAAGATGGAAGGCGCGGTCGAACTGGCCGAGGAAATCTTCCACATGCCGGTGCGCCTGGGTGTACCCCATGGCGTCAAGGGCCTGGGCGATGTGGTGCGCAACCCGATTTATTCCACCGGTGTGGGCTTGCTGTTGTACGGACTGCAAAAGCAGACCGACGGCATTTCCCTGTCGGGCCCGAGCATCCGTGACAGCTACCGCAGCGACGACGATGAGAAAGCGCCGTTGCTGGATCGGATCAAAAGCTGGGTGCAAGGCAACTTCTGACGATTTACCGCAACACCGCAACACCGTTCTAAGCAGTAGGCGAAAAAACTAGAGAAATGAAAGGAGAGGGAACATGTTCGAACTCGTAGACAACATCCCCGCAAGCCCGGTTATCAAAGTGATCGGTGTCGGCGGTGGCGGCGGCAACGCTGTCAACCATATGGTCAAGAGCAACATTGAAGGCGTTGAATTCATCTGCGCCAACACTGATGCCCAAGCACTGAAAAGCATCGGTGCGCGGACCATCCTGCAATTGGGCACAGCCGTGACCAAGGGCCTCGGCGCCGGCGCCAACCCGGAAGTCGGCCGTCAAGCCGCTCTGGAAGACCGCGAGCGTATCGCCGAAGTGCTGCAAGGCACCAACATGGTGTTCATCACCACCGGCATGGGCGGTGGTACCGGTACCGGTGCTGCGCCGATCATTGCCGAAGTGGCTAAGGAAATGGGCATTCTGACGGTCGCTGTCGTGACCCGTCCGTTCCCGTTCGAAGGTCGCAAGCGCATGCAGATCGCCGACGAAGGTATCCGTCTGCTGTCTGAAAGCGTTGACTCGTTGATCACCATTCCCAACGAGAAACTGCTGACCATCCTGGGCAAGGACGCCAGCCTGCTGTCGGCTTTCGCCAAGGCTGACGACGTATTGGCCGGTGCCGTTCGCGGTATTTCCGACATCATCAAGCGTCCAGGCATGATCAACGTCGACTTTGCTGACGTTCGTACCGTGATGAGCGAAATGGGCATGGCGATGATGGGCACTGGCTGCGCCAGCGGTCCGAACCGTGCACGTGAAGCCACTGAAGCGGCGATCCGCAACCCGTTGCTGGAAGACGTGAACCTGCAAGGCGCGCGCGGCATCCTGGTGAACATCACCGCCGGTCCCGACCTGTCCCTGGGCGAGTACTCCGACGTGGGTAGCATCATTGAAGCCTTCGCTTCCGAGCACGCCATGGTCAAAGTCGGCACCGTTATCGATCCGGACATGCGTGATGAACTGCACGTGACCGTGGTTGCTACCGGCCTGGGTGCGAAAATCGAGAAGCCTGTGAAGGTCATCGACAACACCCTGCACAACAGCCAAGCCAGCCAGGCAGCGGCCGCTCCAGCACCTGTGCGTCAGGAACAACCGTCGGTGAACTACCGTGACCTGGACCGTCCGACCGTGATGCGCAACCAGGCTCAGGCCGGTACTGCGGCATCCCGTAGCCTGAATCCGCAAGATGATCTGGACTATCTGGACATCCCGGCATTCTTGCGTCGTCAGGCCGATTAATGGAATGTATCAGGGCTATGAAGGTGATTGGTGTTCAGCAAAGGTCTGGTCTGCTATTATCGCCAGCCTTTGTTGATACCAGTTCGCAATTTGCGCTGAAGCGGTCCAAGCCATGATTAAACAACGCACCCTGAAGAATATTATCCGTGCAACAGGTGTAGGTCTGCACTCCGGGGAGAAGGTATACCTGACCCTCAAACCTGCACCTGTCGACACCGGCATCGTGTTTGTTCGTGCCGACCTGGACCCTGTGGTGCAGATTCCTGCTCGCGCGGAAAACGTTGGCGAAACCACTATGTCGACCACGTTGGTCAACGGTGACGTCAAAGTGGATACGGTGGAGCACTTGCTCTCGGCCATGGCTGGCCTGGGCATCGATAACGCCTACGTCGAGCTCTCCGCGTCCGAAGTCCCTATCATGGATGGCAGCGCCGGACCCTTCGTATTCTTGATTCAATCTGCCGGCCTGGAAGAACAGGACGCAGCCAAGAAGTTCATTCGCATTCTGCGGGAAGTGACAGTAGAAGACGGCGACAAGCGCGCCACCTTCGTCCCGTTCGAAGGCTTTAAAGTGAGCTTTGAGATCGATTTCGATCACCCGGTATTCCGTGACCGCACCCAAAGTGCAAGCGTGGATTTTTCCAGCACTTCGTTCGTAAAAGAAGTCAGCCGCGCCCGTACCTTTGGTTTCATGAGTGACATCGAGTACCTGCGCAAGCACAACCTCGCACTCGGCGGTAGCGTTGAAAACGCCATTGTGGTCGACGCGGATGGTGTACTGAACGAAGACGGCCTTCGCTATGAAGACGAATTCGTGAAGCACAAGATCCTCGATGCAATCGGTGACCTCTACCTGCTGGGCAATAGCCTGATAGGTGAGTTCAAAGGCTTCAAGTCGGGCCACGCCCTTAACAACCAGCTGCTGCGCAAGTTGATTGAGCAGACAGACGCTTGGGAAGTCGTGACCTTCGAAGATGCCAGCACCGCACCGATCTCTTACATGCGTCCCGTTGCGGCGGTGTAAGTAACAACTCTCTTTCTTTAGTTTTGAAAGGCCACCTTCGGGTGGCCTTTTTTTTGCTCAAATTTAAATGCAGTCCAATCCGGGAGGGGGGGTGGCTCCCTTGCACGTTCAAACGGTCGCCGCATCCACGATACGGTTACGGCCTGTGTGCTTGGCCTGATAGAGCGCCTGGTCTGCACTGAGCAACAGCGCTTCCAGCGACATGCGGCTGCGTTTATCCCAAGTGCTCGCACCAATGCTCACGGTAATCGGCTGATCGGCACCGGCTACCCGAGGCAGGTGCTCGACACTGCTACGGATATGCTCGGCAATCACCCATGCACCCTTGGCATCGGTATTCGGCAGCACCACCGCGAACTCTTCCCCGCCATACCGCGCCGCCAGGTCGGCAGGTCGACGGATGTTGTCGTCTATCACCCGGGCGACTGTGCGCAGTGCCTCGTCGCCGCCGTGGTGGCCGTGGCGGTCGTTGAACGCCTTGAAGTGGTCGACATCGATCATCAACAACGTCAGGGGTTCGGTGGTGCGTTGTGCGCGGTCCCATTCCAAACGCAGACGTTCGTCGAGGGTGCGGCGGTTGGCGACCCCGGTCAGGGCGTCGGTGGCTGCCAATTCTGACAGCACCTGCTCGGCGCGATGACGGCGTCCGAGTTCCTTGCTCAGCATCCAGGTCAGCCACAAAAGGCCGGTGCATAGCACCCCGGTGGCGAGGCTGATCAGCACGGTCGCGCGTTTCCATTGGGCAAAGACCTCATCGGTAGACAGCGCCACCGCTACGATCAGCGGCAAGCTGCCGACGCTGGAGAAGGTGTAAAGCCGCTCCTGGCCGTCCACACTGGAAATGCCACGAAAGCTGCCATCCCGCTCTTTGAGCATGCGCGCCACATTGGGGCGTTGGCTCAGGTCTTTGTCGACGATGTCCTGCTCCAGCAACGGTTGTTGCGCGAGCAGGATGCCCCGGTGGTTGATCAGGTTGATGGTGCTGTTACTGCCGATACTCAGGCTGCTGAACAACTGATGGAAGTACGACAGGCGCATGGAGGCCACCGCAACACCCTGGAAACTGCCGTCCGGTGCGGTAAGCCGGCGACTGAACGCGATGCGCCATTGGTCATCGCATACGCAGCGCGCCGAAAACGGTCGGCTGATATACAGGCCTGAGTCAGGGTGCGTACGGTGCACTTGGAAATAGTCACGATCAGCGAAATTGCCCGCCTTGGGGACGAGCAATGAAGAGTCGGCGATCACCTCGCCATCTGCGTCCAGCAGCAGGATATCGCCCTTGTACGGTGCCGCAGCGGAGCGGTCGAACAGCACCAGGTGCCGGATGTTCGCGGAAACACCCTGCAAGTCACTGCGTTGGGCGGCGGCGATCAAACCTTGGAGGGCCGTGTCATAAAGCTCGACGTTGCGCAGTACATCGGCATCGATGAGTTGTGTGATGTTGTTCGCCGTGCGCGTGGCGGTTCTCAGGGTATTGCCGTGCTCTCGAATCAGCAGTGCGGTGACGATCGCCACGATCAGCATGACAGTGAGGACGCTGCCCAGGATCAACAAACGTTCCGGGCGACGTGTGGGGCGTGAGGGGCTCGGGCTCATCGGGCTGACTTCTGTTTCCTGGATGCCAATAGCGTAGTACGTGCAGGCATTTGCAGGGTACAGGTTGCTGGTGAGTGATCAAGCTCAGAGCAGGCCGGCGTCTACAATTCGATTACGCCCCGTGTGCTTGGCTTCGTAGAGCGCCTGATCGGCCCCGAGCAACAAGGCTTCCAATGAAAGGCGGCTGCCTTTATCCCAGGTGCTCATGCCGATGCTCACGGTAATCGGCTGCTCGGCGCCGGCCACCAGTGGCAGACGCTCGACACTGCTGCGGATATGTTCGGCAATCACCCAGGCGCCTTTGACGTCGGTATGCGGCAGCACCACCGCAAACTCTTCCCCGCCGTAGCGTGCAGCCAGGTCGGCCGGGCGACGGATGTTGCTGCCGATTACCTGGGCGACCGTACGCAGCGCCTCATCGCCACCGTGATGACCATGGCGATCGTTGAACGCCTTGAAGTGGTCGACGTCGATCATCAGCAGCGTCAGCGGCTCGGTCGAGCGTTGTGCGCGGTCCCACTCCAGTTGCAGGCGCTGGTCGAGGATACGGCGGTTCGCCAGGCCGGTCAGGGCGTCGGTGGCGGCCAGTTCCGACAGCACTTGTTCGGCGCGATAGCGGCGGCGCAGTTCCCGGCGCAGCATCCAGGTCAACCATAACAAGCCGATGCACAGTACACCGGTGGCGCCACTGGTCAGCAGTGCGGCACGTTTCCAGGGAGCGAACACATCCTCGCTGGACAGGGCCACCACCACGATCAGCGGCAGCTCGCCCACCTTGGTGAAGGTGTACAGGCGCTTTGCCCCGCTGAGAGTGGAGACCGCCTGGAAACTGCCTTCACCCTCGCGCATGATGCGTTTGAAATTGGGCCGATCGCTCAGGTCCTTGTCGATCATGTCGCTTTCCAGCAGTGGCTGCTGGGCCAGGAGAATGCCTTGGGTGTTCAGCAGGTTGACGCTGCCGCTATTGCCGATAGTGAGGCGATTGAACAACTGATCGAAATACGCCAGGCGCATGGTCGCCACCGCCACGCCGAGAAACTCGCCATTGGGGCCTGATACGCGGCGGCTGAATGCGATACGCCAGACTTGGTCGCAGTCGCAACGGATCTTGAACGGGCGACTGATGAACAGCCCAGCCTGGGGATCCTCTTTCTGCGCCTGGAAGTAATCGCGCTCGGCGAAATTGCGCCGCGTCGGGCGCAGGGTCGAGGAGTCGGCAATCACCGCGCCATTGGCATCCAGCAGCAGGACTTCGCCTTTGAAGGGGGCCGCATTGGATTGATCAAACTGCACCAGGTGCTGGATAGCCGCAGGGGCCTGCGTCAAATCCTTGCGCGAGGTGGCTGCGATCAATCCCTGCAACGCAAGGTCGTAGAGTTCGACATTACGCAGCACATCGGCATTGATCAGTTGGGTGATGTTGGTGGCCATGCGCTTGGCCGCCTGCAGGGTGCTGGCGTGTTCGCGGCTCAGCAACACCGTGACGATCACGACAATCAGGATCACCGTCAGGCTACTGCCCACAATCAGCAGCAGCTCCGAGTGGACAGGCAGTTTACGATTGCGGGGTTGGCTCATCGCGCAGACTTCAACAGGAAGATGCTGGCAGTTTAGTTCTGCACGATGAAAATTAAATCATTGGTTAATAAGAAAAGTGTGTGGTCAGAATACGTTGATCGGGTAATCCACGATCACTCGGTATTCATCCACATCCCGGTCTACCGCCGAGTAGCCATCGCCACCGCGGTTGGTCGCCCATTGCAGGCGCACGGCTAGGTTCTTGGCCTTACCGCCCTGCACGACGTATTTCAGGTCGATGTCACGTTCCCAGTGCCTGGCGTCTTTACCCTCGGCGCTGTACCAGGCGCTGTAGCCGCGGCTGTTGGGGTCGACCTTGGTCAGGTCGGTTTTACCGCTGATATACGATACGGCAGAGGTCAGGCCGGGCATGCCGAGGCCGGCAAAGTCATAGGCGTACTTGAGTTTCCATGAGCGCTCGCCAGGTCCGTTGAAGTCCGAGTACTGCTGGGAGTTGTCCAGGTAAATACTGTCGCCCTGGGTGATGTAGTCGAACGGTGTATTGCCGTTGACCCGCTGGTAGGCGGCAGTGACGCTGTGATGGCCG
This sequence comes from Pseudomonas sp. MWU13-2517, assembly GCF_023242545.1. Classification (NCBI taxonomy): domain Bacteria; kingdom Pseudomonadati; phylum Pseudomonadota; class Gammaproteobacteria; order Pseudomonadales; family Pseudomonadaceae; genus Pseudomonas; species Pseudomonas sp. MWU13-2517. The sequence goes on from NZ_JALMFA010000010.1 coordinate 206,844, forward strand.
ATGCCCACGGTGAAATGCAGGCTGTAGGTGTTGTTGTCGATGTTGCCCAGCAACGACTGCCCCGTGTCCTGGGTGTGATAGTAGTGCAGGCCAGGGTTGAGGCTGACCAGGTCGTTCAGCGCGTAGGTGTAGTCCAGGTCGTAGTAGTACTGGTGCCAGACATCTTTGAGCTCGGAAGCGTATAGATTGCTGGTCAGTCCCGGGACACCGCTGAACGATACGCCGGCCCAGTTCAGGTGCTGGCTGTCGGCGTGGTCCGGCAGGGTGCCGTAGCTGGTGCCGATACGGCGGTGGCCGCTCTGGTTGTAGAGCTTGGTGAAGCTGGCCTGGCCACCTTCAAGCATCCAGCCATCGAAGCTGTGGTTGGTCAGGCTTACGCCACGGAAGGTTTGCGGCAGCATACGGGTCATGCCGCCGGCGATCACCGGGTTGTTGAGGAATAAATCGCCGGCCTTCAGCTCGGTGTCGAATGCACGCATTTTCAGGGTGCCGCCAGCGGTGGAGAACGAACCGGGGGCTTTGCCGTTGCCGCTGCCGTAAGGAAGGATGCTGGAGCCGTCGGTGCCGCCGCCGCCGTCAAGCTTGAGGCCGAGCATAGCGTTGAGGTCCAGGCCGAAACCGAGCGTGCCCTCGGTGTAGCCAGACTCGAAAGTGCCGATAAAACCCTGGCCCCATTCCTTGCTGTCATCGGTGTGAATGTCGCGGCGGTCGCGGTTCATGTAGTAGTTGCGGGTGTTGATGTTGAGGTGCGAGCCTGCCACGAATCCCTCTTGCGGGGTGGCGTCCGTTGCATGGGCGAGAGGGGTGATCGTTGCTGCAATGGCAATGAATAGCGGGCTGAATATCAGTGAAGTTTTCACCGGTGGAGCTCCTTTGGTCAATCATTAACGGCCAATGTCGTAGGGAGTGCCTGGCCTTTTTTAGCGCAAAAAAAAGCCGCTGAAGTCAGCGGCTTTAAGACGAATTCCCAGTGTAGAGCCCTGGAAATAAGTCGAGGGAAATTCGGGTGAGCGTTAAGCTGTCTTTGCCGTCGCGCTCATCGGTGCGTCAAAGTAACGCAGGCGAGCGATGCGATATAGAGTGTAACAAGATAATGACTGTTGCCCAAACCGCAACAGTCAGGTTTGGATGACGGTGTGTCCATTCAGACGGGCAGGGTGATACCGAAGGTATTGCCACCGCCCTCGCTGCGTACAAACACATCTCCACCGTGCATCAGCGCAATCGCCTTGACGATAGCCAGCCCCAAGCCATGATTGGCCCCGCTGTTGCTGCGGGACGCGTCCACCCGATAGAAGCGTTCGAACAACCGTGGCAAGTGCTCGCCGGCTATCTCATCGCCAGGGTTGGTCACCGCAATCGTCACCTGATGCGCTTGCTGTTCAATGATCACGTCGATGATCTGCCCCGGCGCGGTGTGCTGCACCGCATTGCTCAGCAGGTTGATCAGCGCCCGGCGCAGATGGGCCTTTTCGATATGCACCAAGGCATCGCCACGTACCTGCACGTTGACCTGGGCGTCTTCGAGGATGAAGTCCAGGTAGTCGAGGGTGGTCGCCACCTCATCGGCCAGTGAGCTTTCAATCAGTTTGGTTGCCTTGCTGCCCTGGTCGGCGCTGGCCAGGAACAGCATGTCATTGATGATCGAACGCAGGCGTTCCAGCTCTTCAAGGTTGGATTGCAGCACCTCGAAGTAATGCTCCGCCGAGCGTCCTCGTGTGAGCGCGACTTGGGTTTGACCGATCAGGTTGGTCAGCGGCGAACGCAATTCGTGGGCGACATCGGCGTTGAACGATTCCAGGCGCGAGTAGGCCTGTTCCACCCGGTCGAGGGTGGAGTTGAACGAGTTGACGAACTGGCTCAGTTCCGGCGGCAGCGGTGATAACTGCAGCCGTCCGGAAAGTTTTGGCGGCGCAAGCTTCTGCGCTTCATCCGAGAGCTTGCCCAAGGGTTTGAGCCCGATGCGTGACACCCAGAACCCCAACAGGGCTGCCAGCATCACGCCGACGAAGGCCAGGCCGATCAGGGCCATCAACAACTGGTGTTGGGTGGCGCGGAAATTCTCGGTGTCGATGGCAATCATGAAGCGCAATGGCGGGCGCTGTTCCTTGGCCGGGAATTGGCTCACCAGCACTTTGAACGGGTACTCATGCCCCGGCAGACGCAGGTCACGCTTGCCGGTGGGGCCGGCGGCGAAGGCGCGAATCTGCGCATCCGGTGCACCGTATTCATAGTTGGGGTCACTGCTGACCACCCAAAACCGGATGCGTTTGTCTTCCTCACCCAACAGCTTGAGTTTGGCGGTGATCTTTGCCCAATGGTCCGGCGTACCGAAGCGTGTCACCGAGGACTCCAGCACGCTGTAGCGTGCATCCAGCTCGGCGCCGGGCAGCAAGCCCAGGCCACGGTCCACCTGCTGGTACAGCGCGCCGCCGATCAGTACGAAGATCAGCAGCGCCACCAGGGTGAACATGCCGCTCAGGCGCAGGGCGATAGAGTTAGCCACCACTTTGGTTTTCCAGCATGCGGCTCTCCAGCACATAACCCATGCCGCGAATGGTGTGCAGCAGTTTCTGTTCGAACGGTCCGTCGAGCTTGGCGCGCAGGCGTTTGATTGCAACTTCCACCACGTTGGCGTCACTGTCGAAATTGATGTCCCAGACCATTTCCGCAATAGCGGTCTTGGACAGAATTTCCCCCTGGCGTCGTGCCAATACACTGAGCAACGAGAACTCTTTCGCCGTGAGGTCCAGGCGTATGCCATTGCGGCTGGCCTTGCGGCTGATCAAGTCGATCCACAAGTCGGCGACGGTGACCTGTACAGGCTCATGCCCGCCACTGCGGCGGGTCAACGCTTGCAGGCGCGCCACCAGTTCCAGGAACGAAAACGGTTTGCCCAGATAATCATCCGCGCCTTCGCGCAGGCCACGAATACGGTCTTCCACGCGCTCGCGGGCGGTGAGCATGATCACCGGCGTCTGCTTGCGCGCACGCAATGCGCGCAGCACACCGAAGCCGTCGAGGCCGGGCAGCATGACGTCGAGCACGATCACCGCGTAGTCATTTTCCAGTGCCAGGTGCAAACCCTCGACGCCTTCGCGTGCCACATCGACGGTGTAGCCTTGCTCTGTCAGGCCGCGGTGCAGGTAATCCGCGGTTTTCTCTTCATCTTCAATAATCAGAACGCGCATGAGCCATTGCTCCAGGACGGGGCCTCAGCCTCAGTGTGGCGTCGCCAGCTCAAGCGCTGGTTTGGGCCGGTGAAAAAACTTCTCGAGGTACAAGTATATGACCGGCGTGGTGAACAGCGTCAGCGCCTGACTCACCAGCAGGCCACCCACCACGGCAATGCCCAGTGGTTGACGCAGTTCGGCACCCGGGCCGGAACCCAGCATCAACGGCACCGCGCCGAGCAACGCGGCGAGGGTCGTCATGATGATCGGCCGGAACCGCGTGACACACGCTTCGTAGATCGCCTCTTGCGGTGGCAGCCCGCGCACGCGCTGGGCTTCCAGGGCGAAGTCGATCATCAGGATGCCGTTTTTCTTGACGATACCGATCAGCAATACCAGGCCGATCAACGCCATGATCGAAAAGTCCTGGCCCAGCAGCCACAGCATGATCAGCGCGCCCAGGCCTGCCGAGGGCAATGTGGAGATGATCGTCAGCGGGTGCACGAAGCTCTCATACAGCACACCCAGAATAATGTAGACCGCCACCAGCGCCGCGAGGATCAGCCACGGTTGGCTGGCCAGCGAACTCTGGAACGCCTGCGCCGCGCCCTGGAACGTACCGATCAACGTTGCGGGCATACCGATTTCATTCTTGGCCTGGTTGAGCATGATGACCGCATCACCCAATGCAACGCCGGGCGCCAGGTTGAACGACAGGTTGGCGGCCGGGAACATGCCGTCATGGCTGATGGACAGCGGCCCGACGCTGGGCGGGTCGACCTTGGCCAGTGCCGACAGTGGCACCATTTCGTTGGTCAGCGGCGAGCGCAGGTAAAAGTAGTTCAGGCTTTCGGCCTTGCCGCGCTGTTGGCTGTCCAGTTCCAGGACCACTTGGTATTGGTTGATCTCGGTCTGGAATTCGTTGATCTGGCGCTGGCCGAAGGCGTCGTACAGCGCCTGGTCGACATCGGTGGCGGTCAGGCCGAAGCGCGCGGCGGCCTGGCGATCAATACTGATGTGGGTGATGCTGCCGCCCAGTTGCAGGTCGTTGGACAGGTCCCGAAAGGCCGGGTTGGCGCGCAGTTTTTCGGTGAGGCGTTGGGTCCAGGTGTTCAGCGTCGGGCCGTCATTGCTCTTGAGGACATATTGGTACTGGGCGCGGCTGGGGCCGGAGCTGAGGTTGATATCCTGGCCGGCGCGCAGGTACAGCACAACGCCCGGCACCTTCGCCAACTTGGGGCGGATGCGGTCGATGAACTGGCTGGCGGACACATCGCGATCACCGCGGTCCTTCAGGGCGATCCAGAAGCGGCCGTTGGCGATGGTCTGGTTGCTGCCGGTCACGCCCACCGAATGGGAAAACGCCTCCACTGCCGGGTCGGCCTTGACGATCTCGGCCAGGGCCTTGTGCTTGGCGACCATGTCCGAGTACGACACGTCGGCCGCCGCCTCGCTGGTACCCAGTACAAAGCCGGTGTCCTGCACCGGGAAAAACCCCTTGGGGATAAACACATAGCCAACCACGGCCAGGGCCAGGGTCACCAGGAAGATCGCCGCCATACTGCGTTGATGTGCCAGGGCGCGGCGCAGATTGCGCGCATAACCGGCCAGCAGGCGTTCGCTGAAGCCGGGTTTGTCTTGGGCGTGGTGGTGCGGCGCGCGCATGAACAATGCGGCCAGGGTGGGCGCCAATGTCAGCGAAACCACCACCGAAATCAGAATGGTCGAGGTGGCCGTCAGCGCAAATTCCTTGAACAACCGCCCGACCACGCCGCCCATGAACAGCAGCGGAATAAACGCCGCCACCAGCGAGAAGCTGATGGACACTACGGTAAAGCCAATCTCGTCTGAACCCTTGATTGCGGCTGCGCGTTTGTCGAGACCCGCTTCCAGGTGGCGGTGAATGTTCTCCACCACCACGATAGCGTCGTCCACGACAAAACCCACGGCGATCACGATCGCCACCAACGTGAGGTTGTTCAGGCTGAAGCCCAGCACATACATCAGCGCGAAACTGGCGATCAGCGACACGCCGAGCACGCTGGACACAATCAGTGTCGCCGACAACTGGCGCAGAAACAACGCCATCACTGCCACCACCAGCAGGATGGCGATCATCAGCGTCACTTCCACTTCATGCAGGGACGCGCGGATGGTCTTGGTACGGTCGGTCAGCACGCTGACGTTGACCGAGGCCGGCAGCATGCCTTCCAGGCGCGGCAGTTCGGCTTGGATACGGTCCACGGTCTCGACGATATTGGCGCCCGGCTGGCGCGAAATCACCAGGTTGACCCCGGGCGTATCGCCTGACCAGGCTTGCACGTAGGCGTTTTCCGAACCGTTGATGACTTTAGCGATGTCACGCAGTTGGACCGGTGAGCCGTTCTTGTAGGAAACGATCAGTTGGCCGTATTCGTCCGGGTGAAACAACTGATCGTTGGTCGACAGCGTCGACACGCTGTTTTCCCCGTAGATGGCGCCCTTGGCCAGGTTCAGGCTCGACTGCTGGATGGCCAGGCGCACGTCGGCGAGGGTCAGGCCGATGGCCGCGAGTTTATCCGGCGAGGCTTGAACACGAATCGCCGGGCGCTGCTGGCCGGTGATGTTGATCTGGCCGACGCCATCGATCTGGCTGATCTGGCGGGCCAGCAGGGTTTCCACGTAGTCACTCAGTTCGGTGCTGGGCATGCTATCGGAACTGACGCTGAGAATCAGCACCGGGCTGTCTGCCGGGTTGACCTTTTTCCAGGTCGGCAGGCTCGGCATGTCCCTGGGCAGTTTGCCGGACGCGGTGTTGATCGCCGCCTGCACTTCCTGCGCGGCGGTGTCGATGCTCTTGTTCAGCGTGAATTGCAGGGTCAAGAGGCTTGAGCCCAAGGCGCTGCTGGAGGTCATCTGGGTCACGCCGGGGATGGCACTGAATTGCACCTCCAGCGGCGTCGCGACCGATGACGCCATAGTGTCCGGGCTGGCTCCGGGCAGGGTGGCCGTGACCTGGATCGTCGGAAACTCCGCTTCCGGCAGTGGGGCGATAGCCAGGCGTGGGAAGGCAATCAGCCCCAGTAGCACCAGGGCGAAGGTCAGCAGCAGGGTGGCAACCGGGTGGTCAACACACCACGCGGAAGGTGAGCGGCTGCCGCTCATGGTTGCACCTGCTTGTCAGCGGTCTGGACCACCTGGGGCGGCTCCTTGAGCACCTCCACCTGAGCCCCCGCCTTGAGCCGCGACTGACCATCGCTGACCAGCACGTCCCCCGCCTGCACACCCTTGATGATGTTGATGTCGCTGTTCTGATAGGCCACTTGCACCGGCACTACTTCGACCTTGTCACCGTTGACCCGGTACACGAAGTGCGAATCCAGGCCACGCTGCACCACGGTCGGCGGCACCACCAGCGCATTTTTGTCCAGGGCGGTCTGGATCTTGATGGTCACCAGTTGCCCCGGCCACAGGCGCTGGGCGGCGTTGTTGAACTCGGCCTTGGCGCGCAGGGTGCCGGTGGTTGAGTTGATCTGGTTGTCGATCAGGCTCAAGTGACCTTCGCCGAGCAACTCGCCGGTCTGGCCGTCGGTGTCGGCGCCCGTATAGACGTCGACTTTGGCCTGGGCAGGCGCGGCGATCAAACCTTGCAGGGTCGGCAGCATTTGCTGCGGCAGGGAAAATTCGACGGCAATCGGGTCGATCTGGGTAACGGAGAACAGGCCTTGGGCATCACTCATACGCAGGAAGTTGCCCTCATCCACGGTACGAATACCTACGCGGCCGCTGACTGGCGAGCGAATCTGCGTGTAGGAAAGTTGTACCTGAGCCGCGTCAATCGCGGCCTGGTTCCCCTGGGCGGTGGCCTTGAGCTGATTGACCAAGGCTTGTTGCTGGTCATAAGTCTGCTTGGATACGCCGTCGTCTACGCTCAATGCCTTGTAGCGCTTGAGGTTGACCAATGCCACCTGCAACTGGGCCTGGCTTTCTCCCAACTGTGCCTTGGCCTGGTCGAGGCTGGCACGGATCGAGCGGTCATCAATGGTCGCCAGCAGGTCACCGGCCTTGACCAACTGGCCCTCCTTGACCAGCAGCCTGGTAAGAATGCCGTCGATTTGCGGGCGAATCACCACGCTGTGCAGCGACAACACCGAGCCGATGCCACTGACAAAACGCGGGACATCCTGTTGTGCAACGCTCACCACACGCACCGGAATGGCAGCCGGTGCGGCCAGTTTGGTCTTGGCTGGCCGGGTCGATACCCAGGCCGCAACCGCCAGCACCAAAAGAACGCCCACCATCAGGACTGTGTTTCGTTTTATTTGCATAGGTGAGGCGCCAGGGCAAAGTATCGGAAGAATGAAAGCACCTTTATAGCCCGTCGACCGGGTCAGCAAAGTGACCGCTGTCTGACAGCGCTGTCAGTTAAGGTCCGACCATTCGTATGACAATAGATAAAGATACGAGGGCCGCAGGTATACTGCTCACCAGTGTGGCCTGCAAGCCGGCCTCACTCCATTTTTTGCCCGCTCCGGAGCTTTCATGACTTCCCCGACCCAACCCCCTGTTGAAGCGACCGACCTCGTTGACTCGGCCAACGCCGACGGCGTTGAAAAGGCCGAGATCCCGGCTTTCAAGTTCCCTTTCAAGCCAGGTGAGTTGGCTGGGGCCAAAAATGCCGGCCAGCCTTGGTACAAGGGCGGTGCCAAGAACGGTCATACCAAGACGCCAGGTATGGCCCCACCGGGTACTCGCCGTTCTATGGGTAAACGTTAAGAGTAAAAAATCGGCAGCATTACCGATCATTGCCTACGCCAATAGCTGAAATTTCGCATTGTAGGCCCGCGGACCTTTCTTGAAAGCTTGCACCGTATCCGCTCCGCTCCGGCTGTTTTTGCCGGGACGGAGTGAGAAGAGGCTGGTTTTTCCGGAAAGGATGTCCCCGTGATACTGAAACAGCTCTGTGTTGTGTTAGCCGTATTGGTGCTGCTCGTGATGTTCAGCACCGCCACCGCCAGTGATCCACCACGCCGCGAAATCCGTTTCGCCGTCGCAGCCCATTTCCCGCCTTTTCAAAGCCGCGATCAGCAAGGCCATCTGGTGGGGCTGAACATCGAATTGGGTAACGCCCTGTGCGTGCAGCTCAATGTGCGTTGTACCTGGGTGGACCAGGTTGTCGTGGAAAATTTCCCCGCCCTTGAAGCCCGACAATTCGATGCGATCATGGGCATCGCGCCTACATCGGCGCGGCGCCAGTGGGTGAATTTCACGGATGATCTCTACCCGATCACTACCCACCTGGTAGCCCGTAAGTCATCGGGTTTGACCCCCGATCGTCGGGCGCTCAAGGGCAAGCGTGTCGGCGTATTGGTGAAGAGTAATCGTGAAGCCTTTGCCCTGTCGCAGTGGGCGCCGGCGGGGGTGATCATCAAGAGTTTCTGGCTCAATGACCAACTGGTTCGCAGCCTGGTCGCCGGCGACATCGATGCAACCCTGCAAGGGAGCGTGGAAATTCGTGAAGCGCTGCTCGACACACCCGACGGCCTGGGCTTCGATTTCCTCGGCCCCGTCGTCTCGGCGCAACTGTTGGGCGACAGCGTGGCGATTGCGCTGCGCAAACCTGATACGGCGTTGCGCAGCGAACTCAACCGCGCGCTCGAACAACTGATGCAGAACGGCGAGTACCGACGCATCCTCCAGTCTTACCATCTCAATGCGCTGCATGCCTGTCCGTGATGGCTGGTGATACCGTCCGCCGCGTTTACGCAGGGATAGCCGACCGGTCAGTCGGCGCGCAACGGGATGAATGCGTAGTTGGCTGGCACTTCGGTGGCAATTTGTGCCCCAGCCTCCAGCACCTGTTCGGCGATATCCATACCGGACACATGAAATACCCACTCATTGGCCACGCACGGCTGATCGACCGCCCACTCGATCGCATGGGTAAAGGCATGCATGTCCGGCAGGTAGGCCGTAAACCCATCACCTTTCAGCGCTGTGGTGCGAATGCCGAGCAGGGCGCACACCGCCTCTTTGGTCTGCACATCATCACGGTCTGCCTGGCGTGAGCGGCGGATGAGCTCCGCCAGCTCCGAGTCCATCAGCTCGCCGCCGACGATCAGGGCCGGGCCCTGCTCCCAGGATTCCGGCGGGCACTCCTTGGCCGCCGGGTTCAGCGGAATATGCGGGTTGATTTCCATCGGGTAGATACGACACACCAGCGGCCGACGCTCGTAGATAACGCAACGGTTGTCTTCGTCAAGATTCCGGCAGCGTCCGGCGTTGTAGGCGGCAAAGGTGATTGCCACGAAGGCTTCGGTACTGCCGCTGGGCACCACCACCGAACGGCGCTCGGCATGTTCACGTTGCTGCTGCGGCAAACCCAGGCCGCCGGCCAGGAAACCCTCGACAAGAACGATGACGCTGCCGCCATCCGCCGCCCATTGCCGGGCTTCGTCGAGGGTCAGGGGGACATGGTGGTCGCTGCAGCATTTGCCGCAACCTACGCAGGAAAAATGAGTGTTCATGGCAGAGCTTTCACCAGGCAAGGTAAGAGGGCACGCAGGACGATGACGGGTTTTTACCTCTATCCACCGCTCGGGCTCTCTTGAAGCAAGTTACACGCCAGCGCCTGTCAGGCCTCTGAAACTACACCGCGCAGGACAAATTTCATGCCTGCGCTTTCATATAACTGCCGCGCGCGGAGGTTGCTCTCCAGCACCTTGAGGTCCACATAGGGTTCGCCGCGCTGCTTGAACACGTGAAAGGTATGCAGCAACAGCGCCCGGCCCAGCCCCTGGCCTTGGGCGCAGGGGTGGATAGACAGGTTCTTGATAAAGGCGCTGGTCCAGCATTGAGCCACGCCGAGTACGCCGGTGCCGTTACTGGCCACCAGGCACAGCGTCGGGTCGAACTCGGCGTCCGTGACGAACTGGTGCTGCCATTTTTCCAGGTTGGCCACGTGGCCACCGCCCTGGCCTTGGGTCAGGCACAAGACCGAATGGATGGCCGGGGCCAGTTCGGCGCGGTAATGATCCAGCAGAATATCCCTCGGCCACTGCGGCGCGGGCAGGCTGCCCGTGAGGTCACGGCGCAGCAGCTGGAAGAACGCACTCATGCTTCAGAGGCCGTTTTGCGCCACGCTCTGTGCGGCGATCACCAGGCATTTGGTCAGCTCTGGCGAGGAGAACTTGGTCAATACCGAGTTGGCACCGGCCAGGCGAGCTTTCTCGCTGTTCATCGCGCTGTCGAGGGAGGTGTGCAGCAGCACGTAAAGGTGCTGGAAGTCTGGGGTTTCGCGCAAGGTGCGGGTGAGGGCGTAACCGTCCATTTCGGACATCTCGATGTCCGACACCAGCACGTTGATCTGCTGGTCTGTGCCTTGCAACTCCAGCAACACATCAATGGCTTCCTTGGCGCTGCGTGCGGTATGGCAGGTCAAGCCGAGGTTACGCAGGGTATGCACCGACTGTTGCAAGGCAACCTGGCTGTCATCCACCACCAGGACGCGGGCATGGCCCAGTACTTCGGCTTCTTCCATGGTCAGGTCGGTCGGCGCCGCTTCAATCGGGGCCGGGGCGATGCCGTGAATGACTTTCTCGATATCCAGCACCTGCACCAACCCGCCTTCCACTTGGGTAACGCCGGTGATAAATGCACGATTGCCACCGGAGCCATAGGGCGGTGGGCGGATATCGGTCGTCAGGCAGTGCACGATCTTGCTCACCGCCTGCACATGCAGGCCCTGCTTGGAGCGGCTCACATCGGTGACGATCAGGCATCCGCCGTCCGGGTCCTGCAGGGGCATTTCACCCAGGGCACGGCTCAGGTCGATCACCGACAACGAAGCGCCGCGCAAGGTGGCGATACCTTTGACATGGGGGTGGGACTCCGGCAGCCGGGTCAGCGGCGGGCAGGGAATGATTTCACTGACTTTCAGCAGGTTGATCGCCATCAGCTTGCCGCTGCGCAAGGTAAAGAGCAGAAGCGAGAGTGAGTCTGCGCGGGCTTTGTTGGTGGACATAAAAACCTTCTGTGGATCAGGGAGGGTGATCTATAGAACGTTATCGACTTGGGGGAGCCAGGCTTTAGCCGGATTTTGTTTCGGGCCTGCCGCTCCCCCTATTGGATCTATGTCAGCCCTTCCAGACTTGTGGGTTGACCAGATCCTGCGGACGCTGCCCCAGCAAAGCGCTGCGCAGGTTGTCCAGGGCACGGTTGGCCATGGCTTCGCGGGTTTCATGCGTCGCCGAGCCGATGTGCGGCAGCGTCACGGCATTGCTCAGTTGGAACAGGGGGGATTCAGCCAAGGGCTCCTGTTCATATACATCCAGACCGGCACCGCGAATGCGCTGGTTTTGCAAGGCTTCGACCAGCGCCGGTTCATCGACGACCGGCCCTCGGGAAATATTGATCAGGATCGCACTGGACTTCATCAGCCCCAGCTCGCGAGCGCTGATCAGGTGGCGGGTTTTTTCGCTCAACGGCACCACCAGGCAGACGAAGTCGGCCTCGGCCAGCAACTGGTCCAGGCTGCGAAATTGCGCGCCCAGCTCTTGTTCCAGCGCGACCTTGCGGCTATTGCCGCTGTACAGGATGGGCATGTTGAAACCCAGCCGCCCGCGCCGGGCGATCGCCGCGCCGATATTGCCCATGCCCACAATACCGAGGGTCTTGCCATGCACATCGCAGCCGAACAATGGCGCGCCGACGCTGGCTTTCCATTGGCCGGCCTTGGTCCAGGCATCCAGCTCAGCCACGCGGCGTGCGCTGCTCATCAGCAGGGCAAAGGCCAGGTCGGCGGTGCTTTCGGTGAGTACGTCGGGGGTGTTGGTGAGCATGATCCCGCGCTCGTTGAAGTAGGGCACGTCGTAGTTGTCGTAGCCCACCGAGACGCTGGACACCACTTCCAGTTGGCTCGCCCCTTCAAGCTGCGCGCGGCCCAGCTTGCGGCCCACGCCGATCAGGCCGTGGGCGTGGGGCAGGGCTTCGTTGAACTGGGCATTGATGTCCCCGCGCTTGGGGTCGGGCACGATCACCTCGAACTCCTCTCGCAGGCGTTCGATCATGGGTGGGGTGATACGACTGAAGGCGAGGACGGTCTTTTTCATTGCAGGCGGGCTCATCGACTACGGGAGAATGCCAAGCACGCTAACATTCCTGCCGCCGGTTGTCAGTTCGCCAGGCGCACACCGCCCACACTGCCGCTCAACTCATACGCCGCCAACTCCGCCTGATGCGCCGCGAGAATCTCCGGCAACGAACCGCGCAGGTATTCCACCCAGGTCTTGATCTTTGCATCCAGGTATTGGCGCGAAGGGTAGATGGCGTATAGGTTCAGCTCTTGCGAGCGGTAGGTCGGCATCACCCGTACCAACGTGCCGTTGCGCAGCCCTTCGATGGCGGCGTACACCGGCAGCAGGCCGACGCCCATGCCGCTGGTGATCGCGGTTTTCATCGCATCGGCCGAGTTCACCAGGAACGGCGAGGTGTTGACCGCCACGCTTTCCTGGCCTTCGGGGCCATTAAAGGTCCATTTATCCAGTTGGATCACCGGGCTGACCAGGCGCAGGCAGGCATGGTTGAGCAAATCCTGGGGGCGTTGCGCGCAACCCTTGGCCTTGACGTAATCCGGTGAGGCACAGGCGATGCTGTAGGTGATGCCCAGGCGTTGGGACACAAAGCCTGAGTCCGGCAGCTCGCTGGCCAGCACGATCGACACATCGTAGCCTTCGTCGAGCAAGTCCGGCACACGGTTGGCCAGGGTCAGGTCAAAGGTCACGTCAGGGTGGGTACGGCGGTAGCGGGCAATGGCGTCGATCACGAAATGCTGGCCGATGCCGGTCATGGTGTGCACTTTCAGCTGCCCGGCGGGGCGCGCGTGGGCGTCACTGGCTTCGGCCTCGGCTTCCTCGACGTAGGCGAGGATCTGCTCGCAGCGCAGCAAATAGCGCTTGCCGGCTTCGGTCAGCGCGATGCGTCGGGTAGTGCGGTTCAACAAGCGGGTTTGCAGATGGGCCTCAAGGTTGGAGACCGCGCGCGAGACGTTGGCAGTGGTGGTATCCAGTTGCGCGGCGGCGGCGGTAAAGCTGCCGGCTTCGGCGACACAACTGAAAGCGCGCATGTTTTGCAAAGTGTCCATGGAGTGTTCTCAAGGGAGATGACAAATTGTGACAGAAAGTTGCGCCGTCCAGTGATCCCTACCAACGGATTATCGCCTGAACGGTAACAAAGATTCACAGGAATGCCAGCTTATCGTCCTGCATGCCGCCGCCTAGAATTGCGCCACCTTCCCCGCATCACCCACCTCAGGAATTCGCTTGCCGTGCCGTGCCGCATCAGCAGAGAGCTGAAGACTCTCAGTGTTTGGGCTTTATCGTTAGCAATCAGCGGCTGCATCGGAACCGGAGGAATCGCCCCACAAGGCCAGGTCCTCAATGCCAATACCCTGGCCACCGACGAAGCCATCCAAAGCGCCGCCGAGGACGCCCATTGGCCCACCGCCCATTGGTGGCAAGCCTACAACGACGCGCAACTGAACCGTTGGGTCGAACTCGCCACGCAAAACAGCCCGAGCATGGCCATGGCTGCCGCGCGGGTGCGTGAAGCGCGGGCCATGGCGGGTGTGGCGGAGTCGGCCGAATCGTTGCAGATCAACAGCGACACCACCCTCAAGCGCCACAACTGGCCCAAGGATCAGTTCTATGGCCCGGGCGAACTGAGTGGCGCGAACACCTGGGACAACAGCTCCACCCTGGGCCTGAGCTATGCGCTCGACCTGTGGGGCCGTGAAAGCAACACCACGGAACGCGCTGTCGACCTGGCCCACATGAGCGCCGCCGAGGCGCGTCAGGCCCAGCTCGAACTGCAGAACAACGTGGTGCGTGCCTATATCCAGCTGTCGCTGCACTACGCCAACCGCGATATCGTCGCCGCCACGCTAGCCCAGCAACAGCAAATCCTGGAGTTGGCCAACAAACGCCTGGACGCGGGCATCGGCACGCACTTCGACGTCAGCCAGGCCGAAACCCCACTGCCGGAAACCCACCGCCAACTGGACGCCCTGGACGAAGAAATCGCCCTGAGCCGTAACCAACTGGCGGCGTTGGCCGGCAAAGGCCCGGGAGAGGGCGCGATGTTGCAGCGCCCGACGCTGTCCCTCGCCGCTCCGCTGAAACTGCCGTCCAGGCTGCCCGCGCAATTGCTCGGCCAGCGCCCCGACGTGGTCGCCAGTCGCTGGCAGGTCGCGGCCCAGGCTCGAGGTATTGATGTGGCCCATGCCGGTTTCTACCCCAACGTCGACCTGGTCGGCAGCCTCGGCTACATGGCCACCGGCGGTACGATGCTGGGTTTTCTCAGTGGACAGAAATTCAACTACACCGTCGGCCCGGCGATCACCTTGCCGATCTTCGACGGTGGTCGCCTGCGTGGGCAATTGGGCGAGGCGAGCGCCGGTTATGACATCGCCGTGGCCAGGTACAACCAGACCCTGGTCAACGCGCTCAAAGGCATCAGCGACCAGTTGATCCGCCGCGAGTCCATGGACAAGCAGGCGGCCTTCGCCGCGCAGTCGGTGGCTTCGGCGCAGAAAACCTACGACATCGCGATGATCGCCTACCAGCGCGGCCTCACGGATTATCTCAACGTGCTGAACGCCCAGACCCTGCTGTTCCGCCAGCAACAGGTCGAGCAACAGGTGCAGGCCGCGCGCTTGAGTGCTCACGCCGAACTGGTGACCGCCCTGGGCGGCGGCCTCGGCGCTGGCGGCGACGTGCCGCAACCGGCCAAAACCCTCCCGAGCAAGACCCCGGCGGCGCTCGCCGTGTTTGACCACTGAGTAGGATGTGATGACTCCTTTGCCTGCACCGTTGCGCTGGCTGCATTCCCTTGAGTGGCGCCGTGGTTTCTTCGACTGGGCACGCAGCGACGGTGTGACCTGGGTCTACATCTTCAAGGTACTGATCGCCGCGTTCCTCACGTTATGGCTGGCCATGCGCCTGGAACTGCCGCAACCGCGCACGGCGATGATTACCGTCTTCATTGTGATGCAGCCGCAAAGCGGCCAGGTGTTCGCCAAGAGCTTCTACCGTTTCCTCGGCACCCTGGCGGGGTCAGCGGTGATGGTCTTGCTGATCGCGCTGTTTGCGCAGAACACCGAACTGTTCCTCGGCGCCTTGGCGATCTGGGTCGGCATCTGTACCGCCGGTGCGACGCGTAACCGCAATTTTCGCGCCTATGGTTTCGTGTTGGCGGGCTACACGGCGGCGATGGTCGGCTTGCCCGCCCTGGCCCATCCGGAAGGCGCCTTCATGGCGGCGGTGTGGCGTGTGCTGGAAATCTCCCTGGGCATTCTATGTTCCACGCTGGTCAGCGCGGCGTTCCTGCCGCAAACCTCCAGCGCAGCGATGCGCAATGCCCTGTACCAGCGTTTCGGCGTTTTCGCCTTGTTCGTCACCGATGGCCTGCGTGGGCGCAGCCAGCGCGAAGGCTTCGAGGCCAGCAACGTGCGCTTTATCGCCGAAGCGGTAGGCCTGGAGGGGCTGCGCAGCGTCACCGTGTTCGAAGACCCGCATATGCGCCGGCGCAATGGTCGCCTCAGCCGCCTCAACAGCGAATTCATGAGCATCACCACGCGCTTTAACGCCTTGCACCAATTGTTGGAGCGGCTGCGCACGGATGAGGCCGATCACGTTGTGGCGGCGATCAAGCCGGGTTTGCAGGACCTGGCCGAAGTGCTCGACGGTTTTTCCGGTCGCGCCCTTACCAGCCCTGACGCCGCTCGCCTGGCCAACCAACTGAGCGCTTATAAGGACGGCCTGCCGGCCAAGGTACGCAGCCTGCGCGCGACCTTCCAGGAGGGCGAACCCACTGAGGCCGAGCAGTTGGATTTCCACACCGCCTACGAGTTGCTGTACCGCTTCGTCGATGATCTGCACAACTACGCGTTGACCCACGCCTCCCTGGCCGACCACCGCCACGCGCGGGAAGACTGGGACGAGCCCTACACGCCGAAAACCAACTGGCTGGCCTGCGCCGCCTCGGGAATTCGCGCGTCGTTCATTCTCGTCGTGCTCGGCAGTTACTGGGTGGCCACCGCCTGGCCAAGCGGCGCGACCATGACCTTGATCGCCGCCGCCACGGTCGGGCTGTCCGCCGCCACGCCCAACCCGAAACGCATGGCTTTCCAGATGGCCTGCGGCACCTTGATCGGTGCGCTGGTGGGCTTCGTCGAAATGTTTTTCGTATTCCCGTGGATCGACGGTTTCCCGCTGCTGTGCACGATGCTCGCCCCCGTCATCATCTTCGGCGCGTTCCTCGCTTCACGCCCGCAATACGCCGGCGTGGGCGTGGGCCTGCTGATTTTCTTCAGCACCGGCTCGGTGCCGGACAACCTCACGATCTACAACCCCTACACCTTTATCAACGACTACATCGCCATGGTTATCGGCATGCTGGTGTGCGCGGCGGCGGGGGCGATCATTCTGCCGCCCAACAGCCGCTGGCTGTGGCGCCGCCTGGAACAGGATCTGCGCGAGCAGGTGGTGTATGCGATCAGCGGCAAACTCAAGGGCCTGGCGTCGAGCTTTGAAAGCCGCACCCGCGACCTGCTGCATCAGGCGTATGGCCTTGCTGTCGGTCAGCCGCAGGTACAGCGCGACCTGCTGCGCTGGATGTTTGTGGTTTTGGAAGTCGGCCACGCGATCATTGAGTTGCGCAAGGAACAGGCGATCCTGCCGGTGCACCCGGCGTATGCCCAATCCCAGCCGTGGCGCCAGGCGATACGCGTGATGGGCCGCTCGCTGGTGCGACTGTTCCTGCAACCTAGCGCGAGCAACCTGGAGCGTGGCCTGGTTGCCGTCGACCACGCCATCAGTCGCGTGCAAGCCACCGACGAACCCTTCGCCCCGCATTTCGACACTTCGGCCCTGCGCCGAGTGAAAAGCTATCTGCACTTTATCCGCACCTCGCTGCTGGACCCGCAATCACCCCTGGCGGCGCTCAAAGGCACCACGCAAGGAGCCACGCATGCCCCGTGAAATCGCGTTCCATGGCATCTACATGCCGACCATGACCCTGATGTTTTTGATCGCGGCGGGGCTGGCCTGGGGCGTGGACCGCTTCCTGGCCGGGTTCGACCTGTACCGTTTTTTCTGGCATCCGGCGTTGCTGCGCCTGAGCCTGTTTGCTTGCCTGTTCGGCGCCCTGGCGCTGACCGTCTACCGTTGAGAATGCTCCGATGAAAAAGTTTTTCAGCCTGCTCGCGACCTTGCTGGTGTTGGCCCTGGCCATCTGGATTGGCCGCACGCTGTGGGTGCACTACATGCAAACCCCGTGGACCCGCGATGGCCGTGTGCGCGCCGATATCATCAACGTCGCCGCCGACGTGACCGGCGAAGTGGTGGACGTGCCGGTGCGTGACAACCAACTGGTTAAAAAGGGCGACCTGCTGATGCAGATTGACCCCGAGCATTACCGCATCGCGGTCAAACAGGCGCAATCGCTGGTGGCCTCGCGTAAAGCCACCTGGGAAATGCGCAAGGTCAATGCCCACCGCCGTGCCGACCTCGACGCCCTGGTGATCTCCAAGGAAAACCGTGACGACGCCAGCAACATTGCCGACTCGGCATTGGCCGATTACCAGCACGCATTGGCGCAACTGGAAGCCGCCGAACTCAACTTGAAGCGCACTCAAGTGGTCGCGGCCGTCGACGGTTATGTCACCAACCTCAATGTGCATCGGGGCGACTATGCGCGCATCGGCGAAGCCAAGATGGCCGTGGTGGATATGAACTCGTTCTGGGTCTATGGCTTCTTCGAGGAAACCAAGTTGCCCCACGTCAAAGTCGGTGACAAAGCCGATATGCAGTTGATGAGCGGCGAGACGCTCAAGGGCCACGTGGAAAGCATCTCACGGGGTATCTATGACCGTGACAACCCCGAAAGTCGCGAGTTGATTGCTGATGTGAATCCGACCTTCAACTGGGTGCGATTGGCCCAGCGGGTGCCGGTGCGGATTCATATTGATGAAGTACCGGAGGGAGTGTTACTGGCGGCGGGGATTACTTGCACAGTGATTGTTCGAGAAAATGGCCGATATTGATCGGCCGATTATAATGGGGGAGGGCGTCGACTCTAATGTTTTATAGATAAATTTTAGTTATGTGCAAGTTTGTTTTTGTATAAAGGTTTAGGGTGTGGGTTTTGAGTAATGTAGTCTAAAGCTCAGGCTTGCCTCCTGGGGGCGGGAGTGTTATGTCGGTTGGGTCGGGAAGTTCTGGTTCGCCTACGCCGAGTTCTTTTGCGAATAGGCGTAGTCTCGTTTCTTGTCCGGCAGTTTCTGCTGTAGATGCCTCGATTAAAGCATTTAGTTCCGCTCGCGAACTCTCGTTCCTGGGAAGGTTGTAAATTTGCCAGGCGGTCCACATGGTGCCTGTCCTACCCTCACCAAATCCACAATGAATTAAAACGTTATGCCCTTTCGCTATCGCATCCTGGATCGCCGTGCAGCCGAGGATCAGATCGTGGTTAGTTGGAGTTCCGAAGTCCATAACGGGTAAATGAACATGAATTACGCCAGCGTTGGTCAGTTCGAGACATCCCAATAAAGTATAGGGGGCATTGTGGTTTAGACTGATTACTAGTGCTATAGCATATTGTTGTAAAATCGCAACTGCAGCACTGTCCCAGTAAGGAGGAGTGTCGACATTACCATTGTAGTAAGGCTGTGAGCTTCTAAAAACTCGTGTACCTTGAGGATCAAGGGTTACCCAGTTATTGAATACTGCACTTCCAGTTTGAGGTAAGTTTTGTGTGTATCCGGGAAGACCGCTGGCAGGCTTGTTCATATTGTTTCTCCAGTGAGAATTTTTTAACAGCTCAGTTACAGCTCAGTTACAGCTCAGATATTAATGAGTGTGCCGGTGGCGTCTACTGTCAAAGTTGACAGGTAGGAGGGGAGAACCGATGAGTGGTAGATCTTTGATAGTGCAGCTAGAGACACTCTGAAAAAGACTTTCTAATTTGGCAAAATCTCCGAACACCAGTTGCCGGGCTTTTCGATGATGAAACAGATGACCTTCGCTGACGCCCAGTACGCCAGTAAGTGCAAGCAAACCCGTAAGGAGTTGTTCCTGATCGAGATGGATCAGGTAGTGCTCTGGAAGGGCTTGGTTACCCTGGTCGAGCTACATTATCCAAAGGGTGAAGACGGTCGTCCGGCCTATCCACTGATGGCGATGCTGCGTGTTCACCTGATGCAGAACTGGTTCGGTTACAGCGACCCGGCAATGGAAGAAGCGCTGTATGAGACGACCATCCTGCGTCAGTTTTCAGGATTGGGCCTGGAGCGAATCCCGGACGAAACTACCATTCTCAACTTCCGTTGCTTGTTGGAGACACGTAAGCGCTCCATAAACCCCACCGACTTCAATATGGGTGGTGCGCTCAGCTACCATTTTCGAAATGGTGAAACGGCAGTCCATCGACGTACTTGGTGGTCAGCAGCATCGCCAGAACACTGGGGCTGGCCATGCTTTTTTCAATCAGTTGAGTCGGCTTGTCAGCACTGACCGGCGTGGATCTGCATCGGCACGATTTCAAGCTGCTCGCTGACTTCCTCGCCAATAGTGTGTTTGTGGCAGTCGCAGATGCACGTCAGTTCATGTTCGGGAAATTCGTGGATGATCTCAATGCGAGGCAGATCGGCGGGCAGTGGCTTTCGTTTGCCTCGGCGCCTGGTCGGGGCAGCGAGCTCTTCATCAGAGGCTTCTCCACAGGCTCGACGACGCTTTCTTCTTCATTGACGAGGGCTAGTTGCGGTGCTGGTGCATCAGCTGTTTGCTCGGAATTACGTCCGAACAGACGCTGAAGCAGGAGGGCATTCTGTTCTTCTAGCCGAACAATCTTTCCCTTATCCAACTGACGACCGTCGAGCAGCTACCCAAGTATTTGCTTGAGCAGAACGGGATCGTCTGGAAGATTTTCGGGCAAGGAATTCATGCCCTGGATTATCCCGAATCAGGCTACGAATCGCGGCGTCAAAACTTGATGAGGACGGTTGCGCCAGAGGTCAAAGCCATCGAGCATCCAGTTGAGTTCCTGGACGGTCAGAACGATCGCCTCGTCGGTGACGTCAGGCGATGTTTTGAATCGTTCGGACTCGAGGAGCTTGAGCCAAAGGCAGAAGCTGTTGCGCTCCCAATACAGAATCTTCACTCGGTTTCGAGGCTTGTTGAGGAGGACGAAAATCACGGGGCCAAATACTGCGACTTTAATATCTAGCTCAACTAGCACAGCCAAGCCTCCAATGGATTTTCGGAAGTCGGCCGGCTTGGGGTACTTTTGGCTTTGGCATCGGGTCTCATCATGGCGAGCTGGTTCCTGAGAGAATCGGAGCACAGCATCCGGGATCCGCTAAGCGTTTTGAATGTGGGGTTTATGGAGCGCTTACCTTTGAAGAAACCAAGCTGCCCCACGTCAAAGTCGGTGACAAAGCCGATATGCAATTGATGAGTGGCGAGACGCTCAAGGGCCACGTGGAAAGCATCTCGCGGGGTATCTATGACCGTGACAACCCCGAAAGTCGCGAGTTGATTGCCGATGTGAACCCGACCTTCAACTGGGTACGATTGGCCCAGCGGGTGCCGGAGCGCATTCATATCGATGAGGTGCCCCAAGGCGTGCTGCTGGCGGCAGGCATCACCTGCACGGTGATCGTCAACCCGACGACCCGTTGAGCAGGCCGCGTTGCACGGCCTGCCCAGGCACACGCCTACGGGCCGAACCGCACCAGCATGCGTTGACCGACCCGCAGTGACGCCGGCGGGGGCTGGTCGAACGCCAGGATACATTCGACCGTACGCATATTGGCGCGTACCTGTGCATCGTCTTCAAGGGTGCTGTTGCCCAGTACCGCACTGATACGGATAACGTGGGCAGACAACGGTGCCGAACCATTGCCGCCGTCATCCGTCACTTCGGCCTTCATTCCTGGAGTGACCACGCCGGCGAATGATTCATTCAGCTCGGCACGTACGATACGCGGCTGATTCGGCAACAATACGAAGGCAGGCCCGGACTGCGCGGAGACAGCCGCGCCAGGCTGGATCAGGCGGCGAACCACTTCGGCATCGATAGGTGCGCGAAGGCTGCGCTTGGTCAGTTCGTAGCGTGCTGCGTTGAGCTTTCTCGCCGCGATGTCGGCTTCTACCTTATTGGTTTCGCTCTCGTCGCGCAGCCGCTCGGCCGCTTCGTGAGCCTCATCGGCACTTTGCTTGTCGCCGGCGCCTGCTCCGGCTGCCAGTGTCAGGCGTTTGGCCTTCTGTTCGGCAAACTTGAGCTGGCGCGCCAATTGCCTGGCTTGCACCTGTACCTGTTGTTGCCCGGTCAGTGCTGCACCGACCGCCAGTTGCTCCAGCTCGCTGTCCAGGGTGGCGAGCAGTTGGCCTTTTTTGACCTGATCGCCTTCTTTTACCTTGATGTCATTAACCACCGCTTCACGTGTGAAGCCGAGTTTGAGCAGGCCGCCTTCCACATCAATGCGGCCACGGGCGACTGCCAGGTAGCCTGGGGCTGATGCGGCGGGTTTTGCGGGTTGATCTTCACGAGAGCAACCAATGAGCAACAACAGTGCGCTACTCAGAACCAGCCATGGGCGAAGCGAACGCGAGTTCATACGGAATGTTCCTGGGCACCGGCCAGTCCGGCGGGTGGGAAGGGTTGGAAGTGATCGTTCAGGATGCGGCCGTCTTCCATGCTCAGCACGCGGTCGGAGCTGTTGATCAGACGCGGGTCGTGACTGACACACAGCACCGTGGTCCCGTGTGTGCGTGCGATCCTGTGCAAAATGTCGATCACGATATGGCCGTTCGCGGCATCGAGGGCGCTGGTGGGCTCGTCGGCGAACAGCAGTTCGGGGGCTTTGGCCACCGCACGCGCGATGGCGACACGTTGCTTTTCACCGCCGGACAATTCGGCCGGGCGCAGCTTCATGCGCGCGCCCAGTCCGACTTCTTCCAGGGCCTCAATGGCGCGCTGGCGTACTTCCCGGGCGGGTAAGCCCAGGTAGCTCAAAGGCAGTTCGACCTGCTGCAGTGCGGTCAGGGCCGGGAACAGGTTGAACCCCTGGAACACAAAGCCGGTGTGCTTGAGGCGAAAGCGCTCCAGCGCCTGGTTATCCAGGCTTGCCAGGTTTTGCTCCAGCGCGGTGGTGCTGCCCTGGTCGGGGCGCTGCAAACCGCTGAGGATCGCCAGCAGCGTACTCTTGCCACAACCGGACGGGCCTGAGATCAGGGTCAATTCCCCTGGCCGTATCGACAGGGAAATGTCATGCAGCACAGGCGTGACGATCCGACCCGAAGTAAACGACTTGCTGATATTGCGGGCTTGAAGCGTGACGGCGGGTGCCGATGTCGAGAGGCTCATGGGTGATTATCTCAAAAGGCTTGCCGGGTCGGCGTGACGCAGGGTGCGGATCGCCGCGAGGCCCGACACCAGTGCCAGGAGCATGCTCAGGAACAGGCACGCCAGGGCCGCGATGGGCGACAGTTGCAACGGCACGTTGTAGTGCGCCGCCATGACAAAGAACAGGCCCGCCAGGACCGAACTGCCAAGCAGCCCCAGCGCGCCGACCCAGAACGCCTGCTCCATCACCACTTTGCGCAGGGCATTCACGCCCACGCCAAGGGCATTCAGGGTCGCGTATTCGCGGATCGAACCGACAATAGCGGCCACCAGCGTCTGGCTGGTGATCACGGCGCCCACCAGAAAGACAATGCCTGCCAGGAACAACACACCTGCACCGGCGCCCGTGTCGAACATCCAGTACATCTGCGAGCGCTGCGCGAACTGCTGGGCAGTCCATACCGCGTAGTTGCCGAACCCCGCACCGCCGCCTACGCGCGCGGCAACGGTCTCGGCCTGGCCTGGGTCGCGCACTTTCGCGACCAGGTAAGTCATGCGGTCCGCCGTGGCGGTGGCGTCGAGTTGTTGAGCCGTGGAGAGCGACGCCAGCACGTTGACCCCGCCCAACGCACGCAGGCCGCTGGTGACGCCGACCACATGGACGCGCTGGCCATTGATGATTGCGCTATCCCCAAGCTTGACGCCCAGGCTGTCCAGGTCGGCCCGGTCAACGATCACCGCTCCGGGCTCGTCCAGGCGCGCACGCAGTTGTGGCGGCAGCGTGCGTTCAAACATCAGGCCTTGTGGCCCGGCATCGATGCCGCAGACGTAGACCGACACACCACCGGTATCGCGTGCCCCGCGCCAGTCGGCGTCCACCCAACGGAATGACTCCACGCGCAGGATATCGGCGTCCATGCGCAGGCGCATTTCCACATCGGCGTTGATCGGCCGCCCGAGGTTGACGCTTTGAGTGCCGGGATAACCAACCCAAAGGTCCGCCGTGGAACCGGTGATATACACACTGGCGCTGCCGAAGATGCCCAGTACCAGGGCCGTCTGGAGCAACTGCAGCAAACCGGCGAAGCCTACCGCGATCATCGCGGGCAGGAAGCGGCGCCACTCATGGACCAGTGTCAGACGGGCAAGAGCCACCATCAGTCAGCATCCTTCAACGTTGTCGCCGGTAAAGGCGCGCCGCCGAGCGCCTTGTAGAGTGCAACGTAGGCGACATCCCGTTGGGCGGTCGCGCTGTCGGCCTGTTGCTGGGCACGCAGCGTTTCCACCTGGGCGCCCGTCAGTTCCAGCGGGCTCATCAAACCCAGGTCGACGCGCTGTTGTGCCGCTTCCAGGCGTGTCCGTTGCGCGGCATAGACCTGTTTCGCCGATTGCTCGCGCAGACGCAGTTGCTCAAGGTCACCCAGCGCGATTTCGGCCTCAGCGACGCCTTGCAGCACCGCCTGCCGATAAGCCAGCACGGCGACCTGCATCTGATGACTGCTGGCTTTGGCGGCGGCGGCTCGCTGGCCCCAATCGAACAGCGGGATACTGATCCCCGGCCCGGCCGAGAAAATGCTGTTGCCGCTGGGCGTGCGCTTGCGA
This sequence comes from Pseudomonas sp. MWU13-2517, assembly GCF_023242545.1. Lineage (NCBI taxonomy): Bacteria > Pseudomonadati > Pseudomonadota > Gammaproteobacteria > Pseudomonadales > Pseudomonadaceae > Pseudomonas > Pseudomonas sp. MWU13-2517. The sequence continues at coordinate 230,999 of NZ_JALMFA010000010.1, forward strand.
TTGCTGGCAATGTTCAGCGACCACTGCAACGAGGCGCCCAGGCTCAGGTGCGGGTACATATCGGCTTGGCTCAGCCCCAGTTCACCGGCGGCGATCAATACATTGGCCTCGGCGCCGGCAATCTCCGGACGTGTGCGCAACAGGTCCGCCGGCAGGCCGTTGAGTTGCCATTGGCCAAGCGTGGGCGGGGAGCCGGGTTGCAGCCAGCGTGCGTCGGGTTCCGGTTGCCCCGTCAGTAGCGCCAATTGTTGCGCATGGCTGTTGATCCGTTGCCGTGGCTCGGTCAGCAGCATGTCGGTCTGCGCCAGTTCAGCCTCGGCGCCGGCCACGTCAACCCGGGGTGCCAGGGTGAGCTGCTCACGCACCTGCAACAGCTGCAGCTTTTCACGCTGGGTGTCGCGCAGGGTCATCAGGGCGTGTTCAGCCTGTTGTGCCGAACGCAGTTCGATCCATTGGCGCACCACTTCAGCCACCAACGACACCTGGACGTTGCGCAAGTCGGCTACGACCAGCGCCTGATTACCCTGGGCCACACGGTCAGCGCTTTGTCCGGCGCCAAAAAGCGGTAGTTCCCACTGCGCGTCAAAGCCGATCAGGAAGTACGACGTGCTGGTGTCAGGGCTTATCGCATCATGGGTCTTGATGCCCAGCGCGGGGAGATAGGGCGATTGCGAATGCTCGCGCAAGACCCGCGCGGCCCGCAGGCGCTCGACGGCGGCGGCGACATCCAGGTTGTTCTGCAGTGCCCGCTCCACCAGCGCATCGAGCTGGGGATCATTGAATGCGCGCCACCACCGGTTCAGGTCGGGTTTGAGTGGCGACCCGGCAGGCGGCGCATTGCGCCAGGCTTCGGGTGGGGTGGGCTTCAGTGCGGGCAACGGGGCGACTGAGCAGCCGGTCACCGCTATCAACACCAGTGACAATGTGCAAAGCGTCCGGCAAGAGCGCGATTGGTTAAAAGGCTTGATAAGGTTCACCTAGAAGGTCCCAGGACTGCTTTAGAGGATCGACGCGGACTTCGATCAACGACCAGCCGGATAGGAACGAGGTGATTGTTGAGTCAAGAATCAGGGCGCAACTTTACGCAATGCGCCCGTTCAAGTTTGTAGCGAAATTGTATTGCTCTGTAATGAATGACCGCAGGGTCACGGTTGGCAGTAGGTCTCGTGCAGGTGGCGCCATAGCAGCGCGCCACCGGCCTGCTTCTCGAACACCACCGTGGCCCGGCGGTCCGTCTGGGTGCCGCTGTCATCGATCTGATGTTCGCGATAAGTGACAGTCGCACCGTTCGCGTGTTGATCAATCCCGGCCATCTCGCTCAAGGTGATTTTCAAACCCGGGCGCATGCCGCCCAGGCGTGTGAACAGCGCATTGACCCCGGCGGCATTCACCCTGGCGCCGGTCGCGGGTGCGACCATGCTGAACTCGGGCGAGAAACGCGCGAGCAGGCTCTGTAACGTGCCTTCAGGCGCAACCCCGGCAAACCATTGCTCGATCTGGATGTGGGTGTGGATCACTTCGTCGAAAAAAACACTGTAATCATTCATGGCTTTAGCTCGTTGGCAGGATGAAGCAGTGCGCGGACCCTGGAGGTATCCAGGCGTAACACTGCAAAGAAGGGCAGCACGGTCAAGGCTGCGGCTATCGTGAAGGTTGTAGCGAAACAATCCAAGACCGACAACAGCGCACTGAGTGCGGCGGCGCCGAGGCAGAAGCTGACTTGCCGATTGATGTTCCACAGGGCACTGGCATGGCCATGAAGGGCTAGAGGGAACCGGACAGCCCGAAGCGCTTCTTCAACACCTTCTCCAGCAAGCCCTTGGGCAACAACGCCGCCATCAACGGCAGCGCCCGGCTGCCATTGCCCGAACGCAACAGGCGCGCAGGTTCTTTCTGTTGCACCGCCTTGAGCACATCCGCCGCGAACACGTTGGCGGGGGTCGGCTTGTCCTGGGAGGCCTGGCTGCGCGCGCGAATGCCGTCCCGCAACGGCCACCACGGCGATTGTTCGTTGATTAACAGCTCGGCCTGGGCGCCGGCATTTTTGGCAAAGCGGGTATTGATCGCGCCGGGTTGGACTTCCATCACCCGCACGCCAAACGGCGCCAATTCCATGCGCAGTGCATCGCTCAAGGCATGCACGGCGGCTTTTGATGCGCAGTACGCACCGGCAAACGGTGTCACCAGCACCCCGGAAACGCTGCCGATATTCACCACCAGTCCTTTGCTGCGCCGCAGGGCCGGGAACAGGGCCTGGGTCACGCCGACGATGGAAAATACATTGGTCTCGAATTGGCGTTGCATCGCGTCGGTGCCGCCATCGAGCAGTGGGCCCATAGCGCCATAACCCGCGTTGTTCACCAGCACGTCCAACTCGCCCAGTTGTTCGGCCAGGCGCTGCAAGGCGGCATTGTCGTTGACGTCCAGTTGCACGGCATTGAAGCCGGCAGCGGATAGTCCGGCCACATCGTCCTGGCGGCGGGCACTGGCCCACACGTCGTAGCCTGCGGTTTTGAATGCGTCGGCGAGGGCGCGGCCGATGCCGCTGGAGCAACCGGTGATAAGTACGTTGGGCATGGATCAGTCCTTTGTCAGTCCGAGAAACTGCCTTGCAGGTGCTCGGCGCGAAATTCCAGGGTTTGCGGGCGGTAGCCGGGACGTAGCGGTGGTGTGGGCAGGCAATCTTCCCAGGTCTCACCGGCCTGTAGTTCGCCGGGGCCGCGATAGCGCGGAGCGGCGTAGACGTTGTCGGCGAGGTTGACCGTGTCGCCGGGTGCATAGGCGGCCACGCGCCAGCGCAACTCCGTCAGGGGGACGTCGTTGGTATTCTTCAAGGTCAGCTTCAACGGGCGGTCAGCCTGGCAGTCTTGTGGCGCGTAGAGGATACGCAGCTCGAGACGCGCCAGTTGCGAGGCCTCGCGGTTATCCAGCCACACCACCCAGATCGCCACGAAACCCAGGCCGACAGCGGCGGCGAGGGAGACCGGCAGCGCCTTGGCGGGGTAGCGCAGCAGCAGGACCAGCCAAGTGATGATCAGGAGAACGCCGAAGAACATGGAGACCACCTCAAGTAGGGAACGAGCATCCTAACTTAAGCGTAGGTGGGATTGGCCAGCTTGAAATAGGTGTTGCCTGGGTTCGCTGCCGATTTGGCCTTCGCCGTCGACGCAAAGCCCAAAGAAAAAGCCCCCGCCCAACCGGCTGCGGATAGGGGACGCAGTCGGCTGGACGAGGGCTTCTTGTACGACTGTTTTACTGCGCGATAGTTTTCACCGAAACGCCACGTTCAATCGGGGTCGAGCGCCCATAGATATCTTCGAACCGCTCGATATCGTCTTCACCCAGGTAACTGCCCGATTGCACTTCGATAATTTCCAGCGGGATCTTGCCCGGGTTGCGCAGGCGGTGCACCGAGGCAATCGGGATGTAGGTTGACTGGTTCTCACAGAGCAGGAACACGTTCTCGTCGCAGGTGACTTCAGCGGTGCCGCTGACCACGATCCAATGCTCGGCGCGGTGGTGGTGCATTTGCAGCGACAGGCATGCGCCCGGCTTGACCGAGATGTGCTTGACCTGGAAGCGTCCGCCCATGTCCACCGAGTCGTAGGAACCCCACGGACGGTAGACTTCACAATGGTTCTGGGTTTCGCTGCGGCCTTGCTCATTCAGCGTGTTGACCATCTGCTTGACGCCCTGGACCTTGTCCTTGTGGGCAATCATCATCGCGTCCTTGGTTTCCACCACCACGATGTTGTCCAGGCCGATCACCGACACCAGCTTGCCGTTGCCATGCACCATGCAGTTGCGGCTGTCCTGGATCACCACGTCGCCTTTGCTCACGTTGCCGTTGGCGTCCTTATCGTTGACCGCCCACAGCGAGGCCCAGCAACCCACGTCGCTCCAACCGGCGCTCAACGGCACTACGCAGGCGCGCTGGGTTTTTTCCATCACAGCGTAGTCGATGGAATTGTCCGGGCAGCAGGCGAAGGTGGCTTCGTCGAACGTCACGGTGTCGGCATCCTGGGCACTGCGTTCCAGGGTCAGTACGCAGGTGTCGTAGATGTCCGGGTCGTGCTTTTTCAGCTCTTCGAGGAAGCGGCTGGCGCGGAACAGGAACATGCCGCTGTTCCAGAAGTAACCGCCGTTTTTGACAAACTCCACGGCACGTTTCTCATCGGGTTTTTCCACGAACTGTTGCACGCGGCTCACGCCTTCGGGCAGCAGTGAGTCGTTGGTGGACTTGATATAGCCGTAGCCGGTTTCCGGACGGGTCGCCGGTACACCGAACAGCACCATCTCGCCACGCTCGGCGGCCACGGTGGCCAGGGCCAGGGCGCGTTGCAGGGCTTTCTGGTCATCGATCACGTGGTCGGCGGGCAGCACCAGCATCAGTTCGTCGCGGCCTTCATTGACCAGCATCATCGCGGTGAGGGCCACGGCCGGCGCGGTGTTGCGGCCGAACGGTTCCATCAGGATGCGCTGGCATTCGAGCTTACGCGCGGCCAGTTGCTCGTTGACGATGAAACGGTGGTCCTTGTTGCAGACCACGATCGGGGAGTCCATGCCTTCGAACACCAGGCGTTCCAGGGTTTGCTGGAACAGCGTGTGCTCGCCGGTCAGGGCCAGGAATTGTTTAGGGAACTGTTTACGGGAAAGCGGCCAAAGACGTGAGCCGCTACCACCGGAAAGGATTACTGGGATCATGCTGTTTCTCCTTGAATCGATATGGGTCAGAGCTACGAAGGTTTGTCGTTTCACTCTTGTTTTTGTCTCGGTCCGAACTGACCACTCGACCCTCTGTAGGAGCGAGCTTGCTCGCGAAGCACTTCCAGACACTGCGGGCATTCAGAATGCCCGCGTTATCCTTGGCGATTTTCGCGAGCAAGCTCGCTCCTACAGGGGGTAGTCAGTCCGGAAAATAGTTAGCGGGTCGACACGGGGCGTTTCACCCACACTGGCGACAGGCTCGAACCGGAACCGGTGACGTACAGCACCGCGGCCTCACCACGCTCCAGCGCCACCGGCTTCACGTCGCCGACTTTCTTGTCGCCGTCATACAGCGCCAGGCTGACTTTCACCGGGTTGATCTCGCGCTCGCCACGGCCTTTGGCGGCCACCGACTGGACGACGTCGGTCTTGCCGTCGGCGGTTTTCAGGGTCAGGGCCTTGTCGCTGAGGTTCTGCACGCGTACCAGGGATTTTTGCTTGTTCTTGAACGGTGGTTCTTCGATCAACTGAGGCTGGCCGCTGCCGCTGTTGACCAGGGTGTAGTAGTGGTCCGGGGCGAGTTTGACCGGCACGGTCTGGCTGCCGATCTTGGCGCTGTAGTCACCCCCTGGCATGAAGCTGAAGTCACTGCTGGCCAGTGGCGCTACGTCGCTCAGGTTGGTGGCGCCGACGGTGGCGCTGACTTCCTGGTTGGAAGCGTTGTAGACCCGTACGAAGCTTGAACCTTTTGGCGCGGTCGGGCCGTAGAGCGCGGCGTCGCCACCGGCGAAGGCCGACATCGATACGAAGCTCAAGCCGGCCGCGATAGCCAGGGTTTTAGCGAGACGACGAGGAGTTGTAGTGAAAGTCATGTGAGTTACCTCTCTTTCAGTTTTGCGCCCGGTCGGGCGTCTCGGATTTTTGGTTTTTAACTGGGGTATTCAGTGCCATGTTCTGTTGGCGCGAACCGGCTTGTTTAAGTTGCGCAACCCACGAGGGGTCGGCATCACCGATTTCGTTGTTCACGGGCAGATAACGTTCAGGAAACTCCCAGATCAGCACTTGTGGCGGGCTGTTCTTGAAGTCATCGCTTTTCAGGTAGCTGAGCATCGGCAGGATCGGGCCGTGGCCGTCTTCGGCGTAGTTGATGACGTCGCTGTGCAAGGCTTGCTTGAGCGCACCGACGAAGTTCCAGTTGGGGTTGGCGCTGTAGCTGGTGCCAACCAGGGCCACCGGGTGTTCGCTGTCGCTGAACAACGCATCGTCACCTTTAGTTTCAGCCAGATGAGTGACGCGTTTTTGCAGCGGCTCTTTGGGCGGCATCAGGTTTTCGAACAGCGGATCCAGGGGCAGGAACAGGCGCAGGTCGCCTTTATGCGGCTCGGTTTTTTCGGCTTCGGTGACAAAGCGCTGCGGCTCGCCGCTCAACGGTGTCTTGTCGGCAATCACCTTGGCAATTTGCCTGGCGGCGATTTCGGCACCGTCCGGTGTCCAGTGGGTGTCGGTGCGCAGGAACACCTGCTTGCCGCCGAGCTTGGCCTGTTGCAGCGGGCCAAGCAGGTCGGGAGCGATGATCTTGTCGGCTGCCACACGGGCGTGGAAGTCCTGGTACAGGTTGGCGTGGATGCTCGCCGGTTTCACCTCACCCAGGTGTTCCGGGTACAGACGCACCTTGGCCGGCACGATCGCCATGACCAGTTGAATGCCTTGGGTCTTGAGCTTCTGGCGTACGCCTTCGACCAGTGCGTAATTGTCTTGCAGGTTCTGGTCTTCGTTGGCGGTAGGGTTGAACTCCTCGTCGCTGTACAACCAGTGATCGCGGCCGAGCACCACGCCCTTGCGGCCTTCGTTGAACAGTTTGTAGTCCAGCGCCGCCCAGAGGTTGGTGCCCAGGCGTTTGATCGGGAACTCGTCGTCGTAGTGGGTCTCGACGGCCTTGGTCCAGCGACCGTTGAGTACGGTCGCGTCGGCATTGGTGCTGAAGCCGAAGAAGCTGCGCAGCGACCAGGCGCCCAGGGCCAGCAGCAGCGCCAGGAACAGGCCGATATAGAGGATGCGGAATGAACGGGTCATGGTCGGCTCCCTCAGAATTGGAAGTAAAGGAACGGCGAGAAACTCTGCGCCGACAGTTTGAGAATCGACGCCACGAACAGCAGCAGCACCGCAGCGCGCATGGCGTAGCGTGGCCAGTCAGCGGTCCAGTAGGCCGGTTGCACGGCGGCATCCCGGCCAACGGTGAAGCCTGGCTCATGGATACTGCCTGGGTTGTCGCCCGGTACCGCCTTGATCAGGCTCGGGTCGGCCGGCTTGGCTTTCTCGGCGGGGCGGTTGCTGTAGAAGTCACGCAGGCCGAAGAACGCCAGGGTTGCGTACGCCACCACCAGGGTCGCCACTTGCAGGCCGGTGAGGCTGGCGCGGTTGAGTTCCGACAGAGACCATTCGTTGAAGCTGAACATCGCGCCGTACATACGGCCGGCGACGTGCAGGTTTTCGGCGCGGAAGATCACCCAGCCCATCACCACCAGCAGGAAGGTCAATGCCCAGCGCACGGGGTTGAAGCTGCGCGGGGAAGTATTGAGGCCGATGGCTTTTTCAATCGCCAGCCACATGCCATGCCACGCACCCCACACGATGTAGGTGATGTTCGCGCCGTGCCAAAGACCACCGAGCAGCATGGTCAGGAACAGGTTGCGATAGGTGGTCAGCGTGCCTTTGCGGTTACCGCCCAGGGTGATGTACAGGTAATCACGCAGCCAGGTGGACAGGCTGATGTGCCAGCGCCGCCAGAACTCGGTGATCGACTGGCTGATGTACGGCTGCTTGAAGTTTTCCATGAAGCGAAAACCCATCATCAGGCCCAGGCCGATAGCCATGTCGCTGTAGCCGGAGAAGTCGAAGTACAGCTGCGCGGTGTAGGCCAGCGCACCGAGCCAGGCGTCGCCCGTGGTGGGGTTTTGCAGGGCGAAGCAATGGTCGGCCACCACCGCGAGGGTGTCGGCAATGAACACCTTCTTGATGAAACCCTGCATGAACCGCGTGCAGCCCTCGGAGAATTTATCGAGGGTGTGGGTGCGATTGTTGAACTGGTCGGCCAGGTCGCGAAAGCGCAACACCGGGCCGGCGATCAGGTGCGGGAAGATCGCCACGAACGCCGCGAAGTCGATGAGGTTGCGGGTGGCCGGTGTGTCGCCGCGGTACACGTCGATGATGTAGCTGATGGACTCGAAGATGTAGAACGAGATCCCGATCGGCAACAGCACGTGGGTGAGGATGAACGGCTCCAGCCCCATCGACTTCATCATCACGTTGATGCTGTCGACGCCGAAGTTGGCGTACTTGAAGTAGCCGAGGATGCACAGGTCGACCGCCACGCCGAGCAGCAGCCAGCGTTGAGCCGGCTTGGTGCGCACGCCGGCTGCACCGACCTTGAGGCCGATCCAGTAGTTCCACAGCGTCACGGCGGCGAACAGCGCCAGGAAGTCCACTCGCCACCAGGCGTAGAACACGTAGCTGGCAATCAGCAGCAGCAGGTTGCGATAGCGTTGCCCGCTCAGATAGTACAAGCCGAGAAAGATCGGCAAGAACAGGAACAGGAACACATTGGACGAGAAAACCATCCCGATCTCTCCATGTTTAACCAACAGTCAAGGGCCAACGCCCCCCCCAAACCCCCCCACGAATTCGGGGAGGCGGTACTACATTCCTACTGATGAAACCGGCTTGAAAATGTGGGTGGGGGCTTGCCCCACACACATTTTTTTACCGGGTTCGCTCAGGAACCTTTTTTGCCTTTTTCATGCGTCGGGTCGTAGACCTTGGTCAGGTCGCCGCCCAGGCGGAACGTCTTGAACGGCTGCATCCCGTGCTTGCGCTCGATCACATCCGGGGCGCAGGTGTAGAGGGTGCAGAAAGGTTCGAGCCAGGCGAATTTCATGTCCTGTTTCAAGTCCTTCATGTCCTGTTCTTTGCCGTTCTTCTGCTCGAAGATGCTCGGGTCTTTCACCCCGGCCAGCACCTTTTCGCCCAGGCGCTTGAGCGCACCATGGTTTTCCTCGCGCAGATCTACGCCGTTGACCAGCGCAAAACTGGCGATCATCGACAGCGGCGGCAGCGCGTAGTTGTGGTAGGACAATGCGCGTTGTTGACGCTTGAGTTCATTCGGCAGGAAGCCTTGGTCGTCGACCTGGTTCACGCCGACCTTGTATTCCTTCACCGCCCAATCAAACAGGTCGCGACGGTTGGTGGCGATGGACGTGGCCATCACCGACCAGGCGGCCCAGTAAGAGTGGTTGTTGGTTTTTTCCAGCGGCAGGTTGTCCCAGTCGCTGACGACTTGATCGGCCAGCTTGTTGAACCACGCCTCGATCAGCTGCGATTCCTGCTGATGGTTGGCCAGCGGGTGGGAGTCGGAGAACTTCAGGCGCACATAGGCCGAGGCCATGCTGCCCAACGCCCATTTGCGCATGGATTTGCCGGTGTGGTTGAAGTCCTTGGACATCAATGCGTCAGCCTTGGCCCACGACACCAGCCAGTTCAACGTGCACTCGAGCTGCTCCGGGCGGCCGTCGCGCATGAACTGCATCACCCGCTTGCTGGTGTCTTTTTCCAGCTTGGTGATATCGGCGGTGCTGTCGCGAAAGGCTTGTTCGGACTTCATGTTCAGCGTGGCGCGAGCCTTGTCCGACCCTTCGTACTTGCTGCGAAATTGCAGAGGCCCGGTGTAGGGCGTCGGCATGGTGTCGCAGTTTTCCTTGAAGTCGCCGGTCTTGAACGCTTCGATCGGTGCGAAGTAGCCCTGGGGTGGCCGCAGCGGGGCGGCGGCGTTGACTGAACCTGCGAAGATCGCCAGGCCGAGCAACGATGGAATCCATAGTTTTTGCATAAGTCACCTCACTTCCCGAGTTGGGCGGTCTGCTGACCACCGCTTGGGAATACGTTGCGTGTGCAAATTTTCGCTTCGACCTTTTGCGCGGCAGCGCCCGCTTCGGGACCCTGCACTTCTACAGCCAGCAAGTTCTGCGAGGCCCAGTCTTCATCGGTGCGCAGTTCAAAGGCGAAACGCCCATCTGTATCGGATGTTTCGGGTTTCTCGATCTTGATGTCCTCATGGCGCCCGTTCATGTACCAGAGGGTGGCTTGCAAGGTTTTCACCGACGGATCGGCGAAGCGGATATCCACTTGATGACTGCTGTTACGCAGGTCTTTGTTCGAGCTGTTGACCAGCAGTTCGTTCTTGCCGGGTTTGAGCGTTGTGCTGGCGCTCATCTGCGCGGGCTTGCCTTCACAGCCGTTGTCGAGCAGCGCCATCATCTGGCGGTAGATGGTTTCCTGGTCCAGGCGATACAGCGGCGAGAACTCCCAGATCAGAATCTTCGGCGGGCTCTTCTGGAACTCATCGCTGCCCAGGTACTGGATCATCGAACCTTCCAGGCCACCGCCAGGGAAGGCGACGTTAAGGATGTCGGCACCGATTTCCTCTTCCAGGAAGCCGGCGAAGTTGTAGTTCTTGCCGCTGTGGCTGGTGCCCACCAGGGTGATCTGCGGGTTGCCCGAATCACCGAACAGATCGCCGTCGCCCGCTTCGCCCTTGGGCTCGGTGGTGAACTGGTCCATGTACTGGATCGCGTAGCTGGTGCCGCACAATTGCCCGGCCATGTTGTGCAGGGTGCCGGTCTTGCCCATGCGCCCGGAGCGTTTGGTTTCGAATTCACGCTTGGGAATATCCGCGAACTCAGGCATGGCACGTACTTTGGCACCGACGATTTTCGCGGTGCGCTGGGCGCCGTAGGGCGTCCAGTGCTGGTCGCCACGGAAGTAAAAGTCGTGGGCCGGCAATTCATCGGGCAGTTGCTCATTGGTCAACGGTGACAGGTCCGGCACCACAAAGCCCATCTTGGCGAAACGGCCGAGCATGGTCTTGTAGTTGGCCAGCGCCTTGTCGAAATCGAACTTTGCTTTTTCCTCGGGGTTGAGCTTGTTGCGGTTCACCAGGCCGCGGGTCGGCTGGTAGACCACCACCAGTTCCACGCCCTTGGCCTTGAACGCATCGTGCAATTGCTGCATGCGCTTGTAGCCGGCGGGGCTGGTGTCGAATTCGGTGCGCAAATCTTCCTGAGTACGGAACAGCCAGTCGCCCTGGGCCTGCACCAGGGTGGTGAAATTCTGCTGGTAACGCGTGGTGTAGTTTTTCGCGTCGTGGGCGGCCGGGCACAGGCTGCAGCACGGTTCGGCGGTGAAAGTCGGGGCTTTCACTTCATCGGCGCGTACGCCCTGGCTGGCCGCGAGCAGGCCGAGGGTCAGACCCGATAGGCTCAGCAGTTTGATCATGTGTGGGTGCATAAGGGTCATCCTCAATCCTGCATTTCGGTCTGGCGTTCGACAGGGTCGATCAGCACGGCTTTCTGCTGGCGTACCAGCAGGTCGAGAATCTCTTCCTGGCGATCTCCAAGGACGCCGGAGAAGCTGATGCCGCTGGATTTGGTCGGTGCCAGCATCGACACGCGGTACAGCTCAATACTCAATGGCGAGTCGATGGACAGTGGCCCGCTGCCGTTACCCGCCAGTTCACCGCCGACCACGATCAGCGACACCTTGGCGTCGAACGGGTCGAGGGCGATGTCGCGGTCGGTGTCGGTCAGATCCTTGATGTGGCCGTACACGCCGGTCAGGCCGTTGGCCATGGCCGTGTTCTCGTACAGCTTGATGTTCACACTGTTGCGCACGCGAATGCCGTGGCGACGGTTGCTGATCACCTTGTTGCCCCACAGCAGGTTGTCGCCGCTCTCATAGAGGGTGATGCCGTCGGTGTGGTTGCGGTAGATCTCGTTGTCGACGATCAGGTTGTTCACGCTGTTACGGTCGATCACCAGGCCCGAGAGCTTGTTGTCGTAGCTGCGGTTGTTGAAGATGAAGCTGTCGTTCACCTCACGGGAAATGATGATGCCGTGCTTCTTCTTGGTGCCGTACACGGTGTTGTCGGCGATGATCAGGCCGTGGGAACGGTCGTGGGGGTCGATGCCGTAGACGATGTTGTCTTTGTAGGTATTGCCCTTGAGCACAAAACCCGTGGTTTCGTAGCAGTAGAAGCCGTACCACATGTCCGAGAACTCGGAGTCGATGATCCAGCCGGTAGGCTCGGGACGCTTGAGCACCTTGGCCATGTTCGGCGTGTACTGGGAAATACTCACCCCATAGGACTTACTGTTGGCGTAGCCGAAGCTGGCCATCTTGCTGTTGGCGACGTAGGTCTCGGTGCCGCCCCAGGCCAGCAGGAAGGGACGGAATTCCTTGGGTGACTGGAACAGCGCCGGGCCGTTGGTCTTTTCGTTCCAACCGGTGATTTTGGTATCACGCACAAACAGCTGGCCATCGTTGATCAGGAACGAACCGGCTTGCTGGGAGAGGCGCAGCTCCTGGGTTTTCTTGTCGATTTCCAGGATGCCTTTACGCCCGACCACGATCGGCAGCTTGGCCAGGAACACGCCCGGCGAGGTCTCGCTGAAGTACTGCTTGGGCACTTTGCCGAGCAAGTCCTTGAGGTTCATGTAACCGTCATCGACGAAGATCGCCTGGGGAATGCCATGCTGGCGCACCACCCATTCGGCCATCTTGTTGTCACCGCCGATAAAGTCCTTGAGCGCATCTTCCTGCATCATGCGGCGAATGCTGATTTTGCCCGGCTTGGTTCTTACGATCTTTTTTTCCATCGCTGCGGCGGTGTAGCCCGACAGGTCAGGCAGGGCCGGCTTGGCCATTTCCAGCGGCGCCGTCGGCGGGCTGGAAATGGTGTAGGTCTTGGCCTGTTGCAGCCCTTTGGCGATGGTCGGCGCCTTGGCCGCCTGATCGGCAGAGGCCGTGGCGCTGGCCAGCAGCATTGCCGCGACGAGTAGGCTTTGAGCGTTCATTGCACAGGCTCCCATCAGAATCGCCAGATCACGTCGACAAAGGCGCGGTGCATGTACGAGTCGACCTGGCTGCCATAGGCATCGCCCGGTTTGAACACGCCTGCGCGAAAGCGCACCAAAGCCGAGGGTTCGTCGATCGACTGGCTCAGCGCGGCCGGCAGCAGACCCTTCTTGAAATACTTGGTGACCACCAGGTCCATCTCTTGACCCAGGTCTTTCTTGCCGTCTTCAAGGGGCAGGGAAGTGCTGGACAGGATCGCGCCGGTCACGTCGTCGGTGTTGTTCTGCACGGCGTCGATACCATTGCTGCCCACCGGCTTGTTGCCGTCCACGCGCCAGAACTTGTGATAGACCAGGCTGGCGTCATAGTCCTCGCGCAGTTGCCAGGAACCGAAAAGGCTCATCGACTGCATGTTGTTCATCTCGCCACGGAACGCCTCGCCGAAGCGGTGCACGCGGGACTGAGTGCCGGTCCAGTTCGAACGGTTGCTCTGCAGGCCGTTCTGCTCGTATTCGGCGCTGGCGCGGGAGTAGGCCGCACCGACTTGCCATTGCGGATCGAGGCGCAAGCGCACGCCGATATCGGTGGCCCAGCCATTCACGTCATCACTGCGCTTGGCGTTGCTCGGGCGGGTGCCATCGGCGTTCAACGCGTTGACCGTGTCGCGGTTGCCCTGCATGCCGGTGATGCTGGCCCAGTAGTTGACGGTATTGGTGTTGCGCCAGTTATAGGCGTCGCTGTTGGCTTCGATGCCAAGCCAGGTCAGGTCGCCGTTTTCGCGCTTGTCCAATGGGTCGCTGGCGACGCCGGGTTCGGCGTAGTCGAGCTTGCCGTCGTCATGGGTATGGTGGCCGCGCAGGCCGATCCACTGGCCCGGTGTCCACTGGTAGGACGCATCGGCGTAGAAATGCTGGCGGTCCTTGTCCTTGGGCGACAGTTCCTTGAGGTCGGTGCGGTATTCGCTAAAACGCTCGGCGGCGCCGACGTTGGCCTTGAGCAAGGTGGTGTCGAACGTCCAGTTCAGCGCTTCGATATTGGTGTCGCGCCATTGGCCGTCGTCATTGCGCAGGCGTTGGCGACCCAACTTGAGCAGCTCGCCGGGGTAGGGCGTGAAGCCGCTGTAGCCGACCCAGAACTCGCGCAGGGCGAGGTAGTTTTTCTTGGTTTTGCGGTCGTCATTGCTCGACTGCTCGGTGGCGTCATCGGAGGACTGTTGCAGGGTGTCGGTCTCGATGATGTCACTCGATGTCACGGCCCGGCCCATGGCATAGGCGCTCCACGCGCCGCTTTCACCATAGACCCACGGGCGCAGGTCGAGGCCGATGCCGTTGACGTCGCCGCCGGGCTTGGTGCCCAGGTCGCGGTCGTCTTCGGACTGGCCGGTGATTTTCACTTCCAGGCCGAAGTTCTTGGCTTCGGTCAGCGCGGCCAGGGTCGGGCACGACCATAGCAGGGCGAAGGTCAGGCCAATGCCGGCCTTGACGAATGGGTTGAGCTTCATAGGGATTCCTCGCCGTCTTCTTCTTGCAGGGCGTGCAGTTGCAGCGTGCTCTGGGCCAGGGTGCCGCGGGTGGCCAGCTCTTGTTGCACCAGGCGTTGGCCTTCGGCGCGCTGCTCTGGCGTCAGCGGGGCTTCGAGCTGCGTGGCCAATTCATTGGCCTCAGGTGTGTCCTGGGCCTTGGCCAATTGACTGAAGACATAGGCGTTCAATGGATTGGGCTTGGTGCCCTTGCCTTGGGAAAACAACTGGGCGATGGCGAAATCGGCGCTGTTCTGGCCGTTGCGCGCAGCGGTCAGCAAGTGGTCCAGGGCTTTTTGCGAGTAGACCTTGCCCAGGTAGCCGCGGCGGTAGATCTGGCCGAGGTAGTAATCGGCGGCCACCTCCTTGCCCACGGCTTTTTCGAAATGGGCTTCGGCGGCTTTTGCGTCGGCCGGTACCCACTTGCCTTCGTAGTAGAGCTTGCCCAGCAACAGCTCGGCACGCGGCTGGTCGGCGGCGCGGCCGTTGTCCAGGTACTTCATCATCTGATCGACGTCGCCCAGTTCGGGGAAGTCGTAGAGCAACTGTGCCAGGCTGACCCAGGAAGCGGGGTAGCCGGGGGCGATCTTCTCCAGCAGCGCCTGGGCCGTTTTTTCGTCCGGCGTGCCGAGGCTGGCGTCGCCGAGCACGCGGGCGACGCTGTCGACGCGCTGTGCGGTGACGGTGCCACGGCTGTAGCCTGCTTCCATCTGCTTGAGCAACTGCGCCTGTTTTTCCGGCTCGGCTTTTTTCTGGTAGACCGTGGCCAACTCGACGTAGCAGATATCGGTGGTGTTCAGTGCGCTCTTGCAGATGCGTTCTACGTCATCCAAGTGCTGGTCGTAGGTGCCCTGGGTGCGATACAGCAGCACCTGGGCCAGGCCGGCCTCCGGATAACCTGCCGCTTGCCACTGGCTGATCTGCTGCTGGGCGTTCACGTTCGCAAAGCTATGCGGGTATTGCAGGTACAGCATCGCCAGCGGGATCAGGGTGTTGCCTTCACCATTGGCAAAGGCTTTTTTCAGCAGGGCTTCGGCTTCGTGGTGCTCGGCTTCGGTGGCACCGGGCTTGGCCACCAGCAGGCGGCCAAGGCGTGCCTGGGCCCGCGGCGAGGTGTCGGCGGCTGCGCGATAAGTAGCCTCGGCCTGGCGGATCTGCTCGGGATCGCGGGTGGTGACCTGGATATCGGCCAGGCCGACTTGGGCTTCGCTGTAACCGAGGTCGGCCAACTGCTGGTAGTTCTGCTGGGCAGTCACGGTGTCGCCGCGCTTGAGAGCTTCATTGGCCAAGCGCTGGTCGGGCAGACCGGCACAACCGGCCAGGCTGACTGCAAGCGCCAGCAACGCGACTGTACCCAAGTGGGAACTGCTTTTGTGGCGAGGGAGCTTGCTCCCGCTGGGGTGCGCAGCGCCCCCAAAAGCGGGCTCCAGCTGCGCTGTCGAACGGGAGCAAGCTCCCTCGCCACAGTAAGCCCGCTCCCACAGGGATTGCGGTGTTTTCAAATGAGTCGTCACAGGCATGTCCTCGCTTACAGACCGTGGGCCATGGCTTTATCGATCAGCCAGTTCAGCGATGGGCCACGGTCGCTCGACACTTCCACCGGGCGACCGGCGTAGGTGCTGTCCAGCGGGGCGTCAGGCTTGATCTGCACGCGGATATCGGAAGACAAGTCGGCGCTGTTCAGGCTGGTGCTGCTGACGATGGTGCCGGTGCGTACCTGTTCCTCGTCGGCCACCTGGAAGTTCACCGGAGTGCCTGGGCGGACGTCGGCGAACTGGCGATAGGTGAAGCGCGCTTCCACGTTGGCCTGGCTGCCGCGAGGTACCAGGTGGAAGATCACATCGCCCTTGCTGGCGTACTGGCCGTCGGCGACCAGTTGCTGGGCGACCACGCAATCGCACGGCGACGTCAGGGTGCCGGTCATTTGCTTGCCGAACAGTTCTTCAACCTTGGCCGGTTGCAGTTGATCTTCGTCCAGGTGGCCCTTGAGTACGTCGAGCATGCTGGTGCTGAAGGTCGCCAGTGGCGCGCCCTTGGCGGCGACCGCATCACCTTTGAGCAGGCTTTGCACGGTACCGTCGCGGGGCATGGTCACGTTCATGCCGGGTACGCTGACCAGGCCGGCCTGGGCGTGGCTGACGAAGTACATGCCGTACAGCGATTTGAAGATGAAGCCGAATGCCGCCAGGCCGACGATGAAGATCCCGGCGCTGAACGTCACTGCCCGCAGGCGACCGAACGCGGTCATGCCGCTGCCGCTGTCCTTGACCTTGCGCGCCTTGGTGAAGTTATCCCGTTGCAGGGTGGCGAGCACGTCGCCCATGGTCACGATGTCACCGGACAAGTGTGAGGTGATCAGGTGGCGCAGGGTGGAAATGTCTTGCGGCTCCAGGTTCTGGAACTGGCAACCGGTGCGGCCGGTCTGGCGGTCGTAGGAGCGGATCTGCAGCTCCACGTCCATCGCCAGGCCGAGGTTGTCGATGACAAATTGCAGGCGGCCTTTATGCACTGCGCCGACGGTCAGCGGCTGGGTGGCGGTGAATGCCAGGCCACCGGCAGACAAGTCGATCACCCGTGCTTCGGTCGGTGCGCGGTCAGTGTTGAAGAAGCGCAACTTGGCCGGAATCTTGACTCGGGCATGTTGGCGCTGGGCTTCGGATTCGTGGACAACATTGGCGTTTACTGGGCTGTTCATACTGTTCGATTTCCTAGTTAATTCAGGCTTGGCAGGGTCAGACCATCATCAAAAGCACGGCGACAAAAATGCTCCCGGCGGAGAAGGTCATGGTCCGAGACGACCAGGTGTTGAACCAACGTTGAAAGCTGGCCAAATCGCGGGTCAGTTTGGTGTCCTGGCGGGTCCAGGACTGTTGATCAAGGCGGAAGAACACATAGATCTTCACCAGTGCGCCCATGATCTGGTTGTAATAGAGAATCACCGGGTAGGCCGGGCCGATCTTGTGTCCGGAACACGACAGCAACAGGGTGAGAATCAGGCGGGTGATGCCGATCCACAGCAGGTACGCGAGGATGAACGCGCCGCCGTATTTGAAGGTCGCGATGAAGGCTACGGTCAGGCCGAGCAGCGAGGTCCACATCGACACGCGCTGGTCGAACAACACGATGCTGGTAAACAGACCCAGGCGGCGTACACCGAGACCCAGGGCCCGGGAGTTCTGGCGCAGGTTGTTGCCGTACCAGCGGAACATCAGTTTGCGGCTGGCCTTGATGAAGCTCTTTTCCGGCGGGTGTTCCACCGTGTTGATCGCGGCATCCGGCACGTAGAAGGTGTCGTAGCCCAGGCGCATGAGGCTGAACCAGCTGGACTTGTCGTCACCGGTCAAAAACTTGAAACGGCCCAGGCGCCAGTGTTGCAGCGAGTCGCTTTCCACGTCGGCGATAAAGCCCGGGTCGGTTACGACGCTGGCACGGAACACCGACATGCGCCCGGTCATGGTCAGCACGCGTTTGGACAGGGCCATGGAGCACATGTTGATGTGGCGCTGGGCGAACCGCAGCTTGTGCCATTCGCTCATGATGTAGCCACCGCGGACTTCGCAGAACTCGTTGGTGGTCAGGCCGCCGACATTGCCGAACAGCTGGAACCACGGCACGGTCTTGCGCACCACGCCTTCTGCGAGCACGGTGTCGCCGTCGATCACGGCAACCACGGCGCGGTCATCCGGCAGGTGGCGGGAGATGGCGCGGAAACCGAAGGCCAGGCCATCACGCTTGCCGGTACCGGCGATGCGCACGAAGTCGAGCTTCACGTGAGCGGGCGGGTTCATCTTTTCCCACAGGCTCTTGACCAGCAGCTCATCGGACATTTCCACCAGCGAGCAGACCACGGTGGTGGGGAAGCCACATTCGATGGCTTCGCGGATCACCGAGCTGTAGACCTGCGCGGTCGTCAGTGCATCGATGCGGAAACTGGTGACCATCAGGAACACGTGGGACGGGTCGGCGGCCTTGCCCAGCTTGCGTACTTTGCGCCGCAGGTGCGGGTAGACCACGTACAGGAACAGCATGCCGCGAAAGAAATGCGTAGCACCCATGGAGTAGCGCCAGATACCGACGGCGCCAATCAGGAAAATAAAATTCTTCGACTCGGAGTCGAAGGTGCTGGCTGGCAGAGCCAGAGCTAGAAGCGCTAAAAGCCCCAGAAAGAATAGCCAGCCAGTCGCTTGGTTTAACCGTCGCATATTTGTATCCGTCACGAGGGAGTAGAGCCACAAGCGGCAAGCTACAAGCTGAAAAACATCGCTTCTAACTTGCAGCTTGCCGCTTGAAACTAGCCGCTGCTCCTTACCAGCAAATGCCTTCGGTACGGCCTGTCGCGCAGGTGGCCTTGGACATGAAGCCCACCAGGTCGACCACTTGCTTGCCGTCCGGAGCGTTCTGCGCCAAGGCACGGAATTTCTCGTCACGGTTGCCGAGGATGATCACGTCGGAGTTGTTGATCACGTCGTCGAAGTTCGAGTTGAGCAGGGACGACACGTGCGGGATCTTGCCTTCGATGTAGTCCTTGTTCGCACCGTGTACACGGGCGTACTCGACGTTGCTGTCGTAGATGCTCAGGTCGTAGCCCTTGCCGATCAGCATTTCCGCCAGTTCCACCAATGGGCTTTCACGCAGGTCGTCGGTGCCGGCCTTGAAGCTCAGGCCCAACAGGGCGACTTTGCGTTTGTCGTGGCTGGAAACGATGTCGAAAGCGTTCTGTACCTGCGACTCGTTGCTGCGCATCAGCGAGTTGAGCAGCGGTGCTTCCACGTCGAGGGAACCGGCGCGGTAGGTCAGCGCGCGGACATCCTTGGGCAGGCACGAGCCACCGAAGGCGAAGCCTGGGCGCATGTAGTACTGGGACAGGTTGAGGGTCTTGTCCTGGCACACCACTTCCATCACTTCACGGCCATCGACACCGACGGCCTTGGCAATGTTGCCGATCTCGTTGGCAAAGGTGACTTTGGTGGCGTGCCACACGTTGCAGGTGTACTTGATCATCTCGGCGACGGCGATGTCCTTGCGGATGATCGGTGCGTCGAGTTCTTCGTACAGCGACTGCAGTACGTCGCCGGAAGCTGTGTCGAACTCGCCGATAACGGTCATCGGTGGCTGGTCGTAGTCGGCGATGGCGGTGGATTCACGCAGGAACTCCGGATTGACCGCAACACCGAAGTCGACGCCGGCTTTCTTGCCGGAGCAGTCTTCGAGGATCGGGATCACCACGTTGGCGACGGTGCCCGGCAACACGGTGCTGCGCACCACGATGGTGTGGCGGGTGGTCTTGTCACGCAGGACGAAACCGATTTCGCGGCACACCGATTCGATGTAGTTGAGTTCCAGGTCGCCGTTCTTCTTGCTCGGCGTGCCAACGCAGATCATCGACAGGTCGGTGTCGCGGATGGCTTCGGCAAAGTTGGTGGTGCCGCGCAGGCGACCGTTTGCGATGCCCTGGCTCAACAGTTCGCCCAGACCTGGTTCAACGATTGGCGATTTGCCAGCGTTGATCAGGTCGATCTTTTCCTTGGAGATATCTACGCCGACCACTTCGTGGCCACGGGCAGACAGGCAACCGGCACATACTGCGCCAACGTAACCTAGACCAAATATGCTGATGCGCATCGCAATTACCTCTGTATTTAAATCATGCCATTAGATGGCTGGAGTTCATGTTTGCAAGCGTCACAAGTGCCGCGAAAGTTAGGCGAATAGACGCCGACTTGCCGCGTGCAGGCATGTTGAATAACGAGTGACTAATTATTGCACTCAAGTTGTGCGCAACTTGGCCTTGTTATTGGGGCTTGCCCTGAAATGCAGCCAGCCTTCCTGGGAGAAGAGCCTGGCGCCAGTGCCGCAGAGCCTTGATAGAGGCTTTAAGCCTTTAATTATCAATGCCTTGGGTTTTATCACTGACCCATTAGGGTAAGCACAGCCTTGGCCTTATAGTTCGTGGCAATGGATCCTTATCGCCGCTCTCTACTGATCGATTGGTAATATGACCACTGAGTCGAAGTTTAATATGACAACTTCGCTACTTCCGTTGGTCTGCCATGTAAGTCATCTCCTACAGAACCAGAGAATTTCGTTACCGGTGGTATGAGCGGTGCTTTAGGACGAAGTTCCGGGCCGCTCATCCTGTTTCCGGAAATTTCTTGAAATATGGGAAAAGATGGCACTGGTACTATATTGATAGCACTTGCTATTTGGCCTAGTAGTTACAGGTAGTTGACGCGCGGGGATAGTTTTGTGCCACTAGTGATTTTAAAAATTGGTGCCACTACGAAAAAAAATCGGAAATGTCGAGTGAAAAAAAAGTTAGAGATGTTTCAGACTGTTTTTTGGCGTCAAATAAATGACTGTTTTGAGGTGTGAAAAGCACGCAGAAAGGGTGGGGGGGTTGCCCCCACCCACCTCTGGATTCCGTTGTCTGAAAAAGAGGTGCGGCCTTATTCCGGTGCGTGATCGCGCAAAAACACCAGATTATCCGGTTTGGACTGCTCCGCGTTGAAGCGATAACCCTGCACATCGAACTGCTTGAGCTGGTCAGGGTTGTTGATGCGTTGTTCGATCACAAAGCGGCTCATCATGCCCCGGGCCTTCTTGGCGTAGAAGCTGATGATCTTGTACTGGCCGTTCTTCAGGTCCTTGAACTCGGTATTGATGATGCGTGCGTTCAGGGCCGTACGCTTGACCGCAGAGAAGTACTCGTTGGAAGCCAGGTTGAGCAGCACATCGTCGCCTTGTTCGACCAGGGCTTCATTGAGCCACTCGCTCATGCGTGTACCCCAGAACGCATAGAGGTCCTTACCACGGGCGTTGGCCAGCTTGGTGCCCATCTCCAGGCGGTACGGCATCATCAGGTCCAGGGGGCGCAGCAGGCCATACAGGCCCGAGAGCATGCGCAGGTGGTCCTGGGCGTAGCTGAAATCGGCATCGGTGAAGGTTTCAGCGTTCAGGCCGGTGTACACGTCACCCTTGAAGGCCAGCAGCGCCTGCTTGGCGTTGGACGGGGTGAAGGCGGGCGTCCAACTGCCGAAGCGCGCAGCATTGAGGCCGCCGATCTTGTCGGAGACGTGCATCAACTCGCTGATTTGCGCCGGGCTCAGTCCGCGCAATTGTTCGATCAGTTCCTGGGAGTGGTCCAGGTACTGCGGCTGGGTAAAGCGCTGGGTTACCGGCGGCGTCTCGAAGTCGAGAGTCTTGGCGGGGGAAATCACCATCAGCATAAAGTCGTCTCCTTAAATCGTGGGGCGATTCTAGGGGGTGCAGCGTTTTGACTCCACCTATGATGGCGATAGTCGCGATCCGCTATGATGCCCGGTGACTCTGGAGAGGGAGACCCTGTGTGCGAATCGCGCTTTTAATCTCGGCTTGTCTGTTATGCCTGAATGCCCAGGC
Source organism: Pseudomonas sp. MWU13-2517 (assembly GCF_023242545.1). Classification (NCBI taxonomy): domain Bacteria; kingdom Pseudomonadati; phylum Pseudomonadota; class Gammaproteobacteria; order Pseudomonadales; family Pseudomonadaceae; genus Pseudomonas; species Pseudomonas sp. MWU13-2517. Next base: position 252,528 of record NZ_JALMFA010000010.1, read on the forward strand.
CGCGCCGGTGGATCTGGCGAGCCTGGATCGCGGCATCTGGCCCGAAAAGCTCAGCAGCCCGGCGCTGTTCGATGTGGCCTCGCGTGCGGAAATCCTGATGTTCGCCCACAGCCTGTTGGCCAGCGAGGCCCAGGATGAAACCGTGCTCAAGCAACGGCTGGGCCTGAAGATCATCAACCTGGCATCCATCAATGACATGCGTCGCCAGCTCTGGCAGCGCCTGCTGGAGAACTACACCTTCGCCCAGCAGAGTTGCGAGGAAGACGCCTCGTTTTGCTACCTGGTGGAGAACATGGATGACCTGCGCGAGCAGGCCGGCAAGTTCGAGGTCAGTGAAAATTCTTTCTATATAGGCTGGGCGGGGCCGAGCCACCGCTTCCATGAGCGCTACCTCGATGAGCTGCTGCGCAAGGCCGCGCTGTTCCCGCAGATCAGCAGCGAAGTGGCGCGTTTTGGTGACCATGAACGCAATGGCGACGAGCTCAACGATCGAATGTTCCTGCTGACCTTCGACGGTGGCCCGGCACCGCTCAACGGCAATACCGACTGGCTCACCGACTATTTGCGCAAACAGAAGATGAACGCCACTTTCTTCGCCCTCGGCAGCAGCCTGCAAACCCGCTTGGAGCGCAGTTCCGCCAGCGATGTGCAGGCGCTGTACCAAGGCCAGTGCGTGGGCACCCAGGGTTGGCAATACCGGTCTCATAGCCACTGGGTCGACTGGCAAAGCTCCATCACCCGCAGTGCGTCGCTGACGCAAAACCTGATGCCGGAAAACTACGTGCCGCTGTTTCGCCCGCCGTACGGCCAGCGTCGCGCGGACAGCCAGGGTTTCTTCCAGGCGCAAGGTCTGCAGGTGGCGTTGTGGGATATCGACTCCCAGGATGAGCCGGGCCAGCTCAAGGCCGATGAATCGGCGCAGCGGGTGCTGACGCTGATGTTGCTGTGGCGCAGGGGGATGATCGTGTTCCACGACACTCAGGACAAGGCGCGGGTGGCATTGCCGCTGTTGTTGCAGGCTACGGCGCAGAGTGGCCTGGGCTGGCAGGACTGCCGGGAAGCTTTTCGTTGAAAAGATGAAACGCCCGGCCCTGTTGGGGCTAACGCCTTTTTGGGGTGATTTTGTGCGACAAATCGATGCAGGCGGACTTCTGACTTTAACGGGGTACCTGGCACTCGGCTAGTGCTATTCGTCATCCTGAAAAATAAACTTCAAAAAAGCGTCAAAGTGCTTTTTCCTGTCATGGGTTTTGCGGTATTACGAAGTCAGATCGCCGAAACCTGCAGCACAGGTGGCGTCTTACAAGACTCCTCATGTGGGCACCGCGCTTGACGTCACTCAGGTGCGGTCGGTGGTCGAATCGAGGCGCAGCACCGCCCAGGTATTGCGTCGAATGGCTCCCACAAAGGTGACCGAGTATGGATGATCATGGACGTAACCCTTCTTCCGACCAGCCAATCCTTTATGTGCTTGATACCAACGTATTGATCCACGATCCAAACGCACTGCTTAACTTCGAAGAACACCACGTCGCCATCCCGATGATCGTGCTTGAGGAGCTCGACAAACTCAAAAGCGGGCACCACAGCGTGGCCGCCGAATGCCGCCAGGCGATTCGCCTGATCGACAAGACCCTGGGTGAAGCTTCACCCGAAGACGTTGAGGTCGGCGTGCCGATCCAGCGTGGCAAAGGCGGGCCCAAGGGCTTGCTGTCGATTCTGATGAGCAAGCGCAGCGAGCCCAACAGCCTGCTGCCGGAGAATCTGAACGACAACAAAATCATCAACCAGTTGATCGACTTGCACGCACGCGACAAGGATCTGCGCGTGGTGCTGGTGACCAAAGACATCAACATGCGCCTCAAGGCACGAGCATGTGGGATCGCTGCCGAGGACTACAGTACCGACCAACTGGTCGACGACGTGTCGATGCTGTCCCGTGGTTATCACATGATGACCGGCTCGTTCTGGGATCGCGTCAGCAAAGTCGAAACCCGTCAGGACCACGGCCGCACCTGGCATCAGGTACAACTGATCGACAACCTGCCGGCCGTGCATATCAATGAGTTTATCGTCGACGAGCAGGGCTTCGTGGGCTGGATCAAAGAGATCCAGGTCGACAAGCTGCTGATCCTCGACCTGCATCAGGAACCCCTGTTGCACCAGGAAGCCTGGGGCCTGAAACCGCGCGATATCTACCAGAGCCTGGCGTTGTATGCGCTGCTCGACCCGGATATCCACCTGGTCAACCTGACGGGCGCCGCAGGTTCGGGGAAAACCATCCTCGCCCTGGCTGCCGCCATCGAACAGACCATGGTTACCAAGCGCTATCGCCGCATCATCGCCACCCGCAGTGTGCAGGGCCTGGACCAGGAGATCGGTTTCCTGCCCGGCACCGAGGCGGAAAAAATGGAGCCGTGGCTGGGGGCGATCACCGACAACCTCGAAGCCTTGCACATGGATGACGAAAACACCCATGGCAGCGTCGATTACATCCTCAGCAAAGTGCCGTTGCAGTTCAAATCCCTCAACTACATCCGAGGTCGCAGCTTCCAGCAAAGCCTGATTCTGATCGATGAATGCCAGAACCTCACGCCGCACCAGATGAAAACCATCATCACCCGCGCCGGCGCCGGTTCCAAAGTGGTGTGCCTGGGCAACCTGGCACAGATCGACACCCCTTACCTGTCCGCGACCAGCTCCGGGTTGACCTACCTGACGGAACGCTTCAAAGACTTCCCCAACGGCGTGCACATCGCGCTGCAAGGGGTGCCTCGTTCGATCCTGGCCGAATACGCCGAGTCGCACCTGTAAAAACACACCTGTGATAGTTGGTGGCTAAATGCCACGAACCACCCCGGATTTTTCACGAAATCCGGGGTTTTTGTTGTGGGCGACATTTGTCTTCGTTAATGCGCCCAGGGTGCTTGTGGTCTTTGTAATTATTTTGTTACATTTTTTGCCGCTGCAAAAACAATAAGAACACCGCGTGACCCCGTCGGAAAACCACCTCATTCATTCGACGAAATCTTGAAAACCCCCTCGGGTTTTCTGCGTGACCCTGCCTATTACAAAAAGCCCGATACATCGCTCATTGACGACGCACATATCCAAAGGGAAAGGAAAATGGACGTAGCAGGTAATGGCTCCACTGTGTTTTATCGCAAGCGCAAATCGATACCCCTGACACCCATCGCACTCGGCCTGGCCTTATGGCTCGGTCACGGCCCAATGGCCTGGGCGGACGACAGCAACCCCTACACCGCCCAGGTGCTGGAGTCGGCATTTCGCAAAGCGGTGGCGTCGTTTGGCCCGAATACCGATGTGTATAAAAATCTGCGATTCGCCTATGCCGATATCGTCGATCTTGCAGCCAAGGACTTTGCCGGCCAGTCCGCCAAATTCGATTCGGCCCTCAAGCAAAACTACGAGTTGCAACCGGAAAACCTGACCATTGGCGCCATGCTCGGTGACACCAAGCGGCCGCTGGACTACACCTCACGCCTGGATTACTACCGCAGCCGGCTCTTCAGCAACAGCGGCCGCTACACCACCAATATTCTCGATTTCTCCAAGGCCATCATCGCCAACCTGCCGGCAGCCAAGCCTTACACCTATGTCGAGCCGGGTGTCAGCAGCAACCTCAATGGGCAACTCAACGCCGGCCAGTCCTGGGCCACCGCCACCCGTGACTGGAGCGCCAACGCGCAAACCTGGAAGACCCCGGAAGCCCAGGTCAACTCCGGCCTGGATCGCACCAACGCCTATTTCGCCTATGCCTTGGGCATGACCGGCAAGGGCGTGAATGTCGGCGTGCTCGACTCCGGCATTCTCACCGAACACTTTGAGTTCCAGGGCAAGAATGCCCAGGGCCAGGACCGTGTACAGGCGGTGACGTCCACGGGTGAGTACTACGCCACCCATCCGCGCTATATCCATGACACCCCGGACGGCGAATTTCAAAAAGGCGAGCACTTCAGTATTTCCGGTGAGTACGACCCGACCATCAACGACGGCCATGGCACGGAAATGTCTGGAGTGCTGGGCGCCAGCCGCAATGGCACCGGCATGCACGGCATTGCCTTTGACGCGAACATTTTTGTCGCTAACACCGGCGGTACCGACGACAACCGTTTCCAGGGCTCCAACGATCTGGACTACAACGCGTTCATGGCCAGCTACAACGCCCTGGCCGCCAAGAACGTGTCGATCGTCAACCAGAGCTGGGGGCAGAACTCGCGCAATGACGTCGAAAACCATTTCGGCAATGTCGGCGACAGCGCGGCCGACAACTTGCGCGACATGACCGCCGCCTATCGCCCGTTCTGGGACAAGGCCCACGCCGGCCAGAAAACCTGGATGGACGCCATGGCCGACGCTGCCCGGCAAAACACCTTCATCCAGATCATCTCGGCGGGCAACGACAGTCACGGCGCCAACCCGGACACCAATGCCAACCTGCCGTTTTTCAAGCCGGATATCGAAGCCAGATTCCTCTCGATCACCGGTTACGACGAGACCAGCGCGCAGGTCTACAACCGTTGCGGCACCTCGAAATGGTGGTGTGTGATGGGCGTTTCGGGGATTCCGTCCACCGGGCCGGAAGGTGAAATCATCCCTAACGCCAACGGCACCTCCGCTGCAGCACCGAGTGTTTCCGGCGCGCTGGCGCTGGTGCTCCAGCGCTTTCCCTACATGACCGCCAGCCAGGCCCGGGATGTGTTGCTCACCACCTCCAGCCTGCAAGCGCCGGATGGGCCGGACACACCCGTGGGCACCCTGACCGGTGGCCGCACCTACGACAACCTGCAACCGGTGCACGATGCCGCGCCGGGCACACCGCAAGTGCCGGGTGTGGTCAGCGGCTGGGGCCTGCCCAACCTGCAAAAAGCCATGCAGGGGCCGGGGCAGTTCCTCGGTTCGGTGGCGGTGGCATTGCCTGCCGGCACACGCGATATCTGGGCTAACCCGATTTCCGATGAAGCGATCCGCGCCCGCCGTGTAGAAGACGCCACCGAGCAGGCGACCTGGGCGGCCACCAAGCAACAAAAGGGCTGGCTCAATGGTTTGCCGGCGAATGCCTCTGACGATGATCAGTTTGAATACGAAATCGGCCATGCGCGCGAACAGGCAACGCTGGCACGCGGCAAGGATTTGCTCACCGGCAATACCTATGTCGGCAGTCTGGCCAAGTCCGGCGACGGCGAACTGGTGCTGGAAGGCCAGAACACCTACTCCGGCAGCACTTGGGTGCGCGGCGGCAAGCTGTCGGTGGACGGTTCATTGACGTCCGCCGTCACCGTGGATGGCAGCGCCGTGGGCACGCGCAATACTGATAACGGCGTGATGACCACGCTGGGCGGCACACTGGCCGGCAACGGTACGGTGGGTGCCTTGACCGTCAACAGCGGTGGCCGTGTGGCACCGGGTCACTCGATTGGCACGCTGCACACCGGCGACGTGACCTTCAACCCGGGCTCGGTGTATGCCGTCGAAGTCGGCCCTGACGGGCGAAGCGACCAGATCCAGAGCAGCGGCGTCGCCACCCTCAATGGCGGTGTGGTGACCGTGTCTCTGGAGAACAGCCCTAACCTGTTGTCCGCCACCGAGGCGCGCAGCCTGTTGGGCCAGCCGTTCAACATCCTCACCGCCACCCAGGGTATCAACGGACAGTTTGCGGCGATCTCGCCTGATTATCTGTTCATCGGGACTCGGCTTAATTACCAGCCTGACTCGCTGACCCTGGCCGTAGAACGCAACCAGACGACCTTTGCCAGCATTGCGCAAACGCGCAACGAGCGCGCCGTGGCGACGGCGGCCGAGGCATTGGGCGCGGGTAGCCCAGTGTATGAAAGCCTGCTCGCTTCAGACTCGGCCGCCCAGGCGCAAGCTGCGTTCAAGCAACTCTCGGGGCAACTGCACTCCGACGTGGCGGCGGCGCAGATGGCAGACAGCCGTTACCTGCGTGAAGCGGTCAACGGCCGCCTGCAACAGGCGCAGGCGCTGGATTCCAGTGCGCAGATCGAGACCCACGATAATGGCGGCTGGGTGCAACTGTTGGGGGGACGCAATAACGTCAGCGGCGACAACAACGCCAGCGGTTATTCCTCGTCCACCAGCGGCGTGCTGCTGGGCCTGGACACCGAGGTCGGCGACGGCTGGCGTGTGGGCGCGGCCACCGGCTACACCCAGAGCCACCTCAATGGCACTTCGGCTTCGGCAGACAGCGACAACTATCACCTGTCGGTCTACGGCGGAAAACGTTTCGACGCGATCGCCCTGCGCCTGGGGGGCGCCACCACGTGGCACCGTATCGATGCCTCGCGCCGCGTGGCTTATGCCAACCAGTCGGACTATGACAAAGCCGACTACAACGCCCGCACCGACCAAGTGTTCGGCGAGATCGGCTACACCCAATGGAGCCAGTTCGAACCCTTCGCCAACCTGACGTACCTGAACTACCAGAGCGATTCGTTCAAGGAGAAAGGCGGCGCTGCGGCCTTGCATGCCAGCAAGCAAAGCCAGGACGCCACGCTCTCGACACTGGGCCTGCGCGCGCATACCCAATTGCCGATCAGCTCGACGTCGGCGGTCACGTTGCGCGGTGAGTTGGGTTGGGAGCATCAGTTTGGCGATACCGATCGTGAAGCCTCGCTGAAGTTCGCCGGCAGCGACACGGCCTTTGCGGTCAACAGTGTGCCCGTGGCCCGCGATGGCGCGGTGATCAAGGCCAGTGCGGAAATGGCCCTGACCCCGGACACGCTGGTGTCCTTGAGCTACAGCGGCCTGTTGTCCAACCGCGGTAACAACAACGGGATCAATGCCGGGTTTACCTTCCGCTTCTGACCCTGGCTGTTGTATGGGAAGGGGCGCACTGCGCCCCTTCTTGCCAGGGAAACAGCCCTGCGCAATTTGACTCACAGGTTTACAATTGTCGCTCCTGATCAGGAGTAACCCTGTGCTGACTCATCTCGATTCCCAAGGTCGCGCCCATATGGTCGACGTCACCGACAAAGCCGTGACGTTCCGTGAGGCTGTGGCCGAAGCGCGGGTGCGCATGCTGCCCGAGACCCTGCAAATGATTGTCGACGGCGCCCACCCCAAGGGCGACGTGTTTGCCGTGGCCCGTATTGCCGGCATCCAGGCCGCAAAAAAAACCAGTGATCTGATCCCGCTGTGCCACCCGTTGATGCTTACCGGCGTCAAGGTCGAACTGCGCGCCGAGGGTGTGGATGCGGTGCACATCCTGGCGCGTTGCAAACTCAGCGGCCAGACCGGCGTGGAGATGGAAGCCCTGACCGCCGCCAGCGTCGCGGCGCTGACGATCTATGACATGTGCAAAGCGGTGGATCGCGGTATGACTATCGAAAGTATTCGCCTGCTGGAAAAACTCGGCGGCAAGAGCGGGCATTTCAAGGCGGACCAGGCATGAGCATCAATGTATTGTTTTTTGCGCGTTACGCCGAAGCGGTGGGCTTTGATTCGCTGGAGATGGAAGGCGATTTTGCCACCGTTGATGCGGTGCGCCAGGCGCTCGCCAGTGACCCGGAGTTTGCCGTGCTCAACGAGGCCAGCCTGATGTGTGCACGCAACGAAGAACTGTGCAGCCTTGATGAGCCCGTGCAGGCCGGCGACGAAGTGGCGTTTTTCCCGCCTGTGACCGGAGGCTGAGCATGGCGATTCGCGTGCAAACCGAGGCGTTTGATCCCGGTGCTGAAGTCAACGCGATGCACGCGGCGAATGTCGGCGTGGGCGCGGTGGTGAGTTTTGTCGGCTATGTACGCGACTTCAATGACGGTCGCGACGTGTCGGGGATGTTCCTTGAGCACTATCCGGGCATGACCGAAAAAGCCTTGGCCAAGATAACTGTCGAGGCCGAACAGCGTTGGCCATTGCTCAAGTTGGAAGTGCTGCACCGGATCGGCGCTCTTGAACCGGGCGAGCCGATTGTTTTCGTGGCTGCTGCCAGCGCACATCGCCAGGCGGCGTTTGATGCCTGTGCGTTTGTGATGGACTACTTGAAGACCCGCGCGCCGTTCTGGAAGAAAGAGAACACGCCGGAAGGCCCGCGTTGGGTGGAAGGGCGGGGCAGCGATCACGCAGCGGCGGATCGCTGGAAGTAAGCTTGGTGCAAAACCAAATGTGGGAGCGGGCTTGCTCCCACATTTTTTATCGTCTTTCAGCTTACGGGCGTTTGCGTTCCACGGCCCGCAACAGGTGTGTCGGCGGCGTCTCGCAGCTGATCTTGCGGCCCAGCAGCGCCTCGATCGACGGCAGCTGATACGAGTCATCCTCACCGGCGAAGCTGATCGACACGCCCGCCGCGCCGGCACGGCCTGTACGGCCAATGCGGTGCACGTAGTCGTCCGGCACTTCCGGCAGGGTGAAGTTGATCACATGGCTGATGCCGTCGATGTGAATCCCGCGACCCGCCACGTCGGTGGCCACCAGCACGCGAATCTTGCCTTCGCGAAAACCTTCCAGGGTCTTGATGCGCTTGTGTTGCGGCACGTCACCTGACAGCTGCGCGGCGTTGACGCCGTCACGCACCAGGCGTTCTTCGATGCGGCGAACTTCGTCCTTGCGGTTGGCAAAGACCATCACGCGCTCCCAACCGTTGTCGTTGACCAGGTTGTAGAGCAATTTGTACTTGTCGGCCCCGGCTACGGCATAGATGTGCTGTTCGACGTTGACGTTGGCGACGTTTTCAGACTCGATCTCGACGATGGACGGGTCGGTGGTCCATTGCTTGGCGAGGTTCATCACGTCATCGGTGAAGGTCGCGGAGAACAGCAGGGTCTGGCGCTCGGTTTTCGGCGGAGTCTGGCGAATGATCTGACGTACCTGAGGGATAAAGCCCATGTCGAGCATGCGGTCGGCTTCGTCCAGCACCATCACTTCGACCATGTCCAGGTGCACGTCGCCGCGCTGGTTGAAGTCCAGCAAGCGGCCCGGCGTGGCCACCAGGATGTCGCAGTGGCGGGCTTCGAGGTGCTTGAGCTGCTTGTCGAAGTCCATGCCGCCCACGAACGTCATCACGTTGAGGCCGGTGTACTTGGTCAGGTCGGCGGCGTCCTTGGCGATCTGCACCACCAGTTCCCGTGTGGGGGCAATGATCAGGGCGCGCGGTTCACCCATGTAGCGTTCTTTCGGCGGCGGCGTCTGCAGCAGCTGGGTGATGATCGAGATCAGGAACGCGGCGGTCTTGCCGGTGCCGGTCTGCGCACGGCCGATGGCGTCTTTGCCGGCCAGGGTGAAACCCAGTACTTGCGCCTGGATCGGCGTGCAGTACGGGAAGCCCAGGTCCTGGATGGCGTGCATCAGTTCCGGGGCGAGCTTGAAATCGTGGAAGCGGGTCTTGCCTTCCTGGGGCTCGACGACGAAGTCTTCGAGTTTCCATGGCGTGACCGGCGGTTTTGGCGCACGTTCGCGGCGTGGCTTGGGCGCAGCGGGTGCAGGCGTGGCCTCGAGCGGTTTTGCCTGTTCAGGTGGCGTCACCGTCGGCTTCTTCGGCTGGGCGGCAGCTGCGGTCCGGCCGGGCTGTTTACCGTCATTGCGGCTGCCGGACGTGGGGACAGGAGCACTGGAAACAGGCGCGAGCGGCTCAGCCTCGCTTTTGCCGAACATCTTCTTAAGTGCTTTGAGCACGGTGATCTCATTAATTGGTTAAGGAATGTACGCCGGCCAGTGTAATGCAAGAAACGGGCGCGGCGTAGTGCGTCTGTCATACGGCTACATAAACAGCAGGTTTCAGCCCAGCCGAGCGCTCAACCAGTTACCGATATCGCGTATCTCTTCTGGTAACACTTCGTGACCCATTGGGTATTCCTGCCATGTCACGGTGACACTACGGGTCTTCAAGTGCTCGTAGGCACTGCGGCCCATGGCGTTCTGTACCACGTCGTCGTAGTGACCATGCAGGCATAGCGCCGGAATGCGCTGCTGGCTGGCGGATAATTCCAGTTCATTGTCGAACGTCGGTGCGTAGGTGGAGAGGGCGATCACGCCACCCAGGGCGCCTTGCCATTTCAAGTACGCGGTGTGGTACACCACGGCGCCGCCTTGAGAGAAACCGGCAAGAAAAATCCGCGAAGCGTCTATTCCGCTGCTTTTTTGTTCTTTGATCAAGTCGGTGACCATTCTGGCCGACGTTTCCAGCTCTTCCAGGCTGATGGAACGGGCCGGGCTCATGGCCTTGATATCGTACCAACTGGGCATTTCGTAGCCGCCATTGATCGTCACCGGACGGGTCGGTGCCTGGGGCAAAACGAAGCGGGTTGTCAGTAAGTTTTCCTGCAACGCTTCGGCCACCGGCAGGAAGTCGTAGCGATCGGCGCCCAGGCCATGCAGCCAGATTACGCAGGCGTCTGCGGGCTTGGCGGGCTGAAGAATCAAGGGTTCGGTCATGTCTGCTCCATCTGTGTGCGTGCGCTCCGATTGGGTGCGTCGGAACGGTGCGTAAAAGGTCGATCTGTTAAGAGAATGTCGCAAGGTTGAATCTTTTTCTATTGCATGTGGGCTGAAACGACTCAGCCGGCACTCTGGTACGCGCCTTGCTATGTGTAGGTCGATGTCAGAACTATTCGCAGACGGTAACACTATCAGTGACTGCCGCTTGTGGGATAGCAGCTGGAATTACCGCGACGACTTCATGCCGCTTGACCCCAAAAAAAACCAACACGGGTCGATATCGCCTCAAAAGGGTGCGCTGAAGTTCGAGCTCCGACACAACAAGAGCAATTGGAGGTTTGAATGAAGGTATTGAAATCCACCCTGGCCATCGTCACCGCGGCCGCTGTTTTGGGTGTCAGCGGGTTCGCCCAGGCCGGCGCCACCCTGGACGCCGTGCAGAAGAAAGGCTTCGTGCAATGTGGCGTGAGTGATGGCCTGCCGGGTTTCTCGGTGCCGGATGCCAGCGGCAAGATCCTCGGGATCGACGCTGACGTGTGTCGTGCCGTGGCCGCTGCCGTGTTCGGTGATGCGACCAAGGTCAAGTTCAGCCAGTTGAACGCCAAGGAGCGTTTCACCGCGCTTCAGTCCGGCGAAGTCGACATCCTGTCCCGCAACACCACCATGACCAGCTCCCGCGACGCGGGTATGGGCCTGAAATTCCCGGGCTTCATTACCTACTACGACGGCATCGGCTTCTTGGTTAACAACAAGCTGGGCGTGAAAAGTGCCAAGGAACTGGACGGTGCAACCATCTGCATCCAGGCCGGTACCACCACCGAGCTGAACGTTTCGGATTACTTCCGTGGCAACAACCTCAAATACACCCCGATCACCTTCGACACCTCCGATGAAAGCGCCAAGTCGCTGGAATCCGGTCGTTGCGACGTACTGACCTCCGACAAGTCCCAACTGTTCGCCCAGCGCAGCAAGCTGGCCTCGCCGAAGGACTACGTGGTTCTGCCGGAAACCATTTCCAAGGAGCCGCTGGGCCCGGTCGTGCGTAACGGCGACGACGAATGGCTGGCCATCGTGCGCTGGGTAGGCTACGCCATGCTCAACGCTGAAGAAGCCGGCATCACGTCGAAAAACGTTGAAGCTGAAGCCAAGTCCACCAAGAACCCGGACGTTGCGCGTCTGCTCGGTGCTGACGGCGAATACGGCAAAGACCTGAAAGTGAAGAAAGACTGGGTTGTACAGATCGTCAAGCAAGTCGGTAACTACGGTGAAGTGTTCGAGCGCAACCTGGGCAAGAGCACCCCGCTGGAAATCGACCGTGGCCTGAACGCACTGTGGAACAACGGCGGCATTCAATACGCACCACCTGTGCGCTGATCGCTGATGGTTCTGTCACCCGGTGGGCCAACCGCCGGGTGATGTTCTGTTCCATTATTTCCGGGGCACTTCATGCAAAATCAAATCGGCGCACCAAAGCAGAAGCTCAGCTTCAGCGATCCCAAAGTGCGTGCGTGGCTCTTCCAGATCATCACGATTGTGGCGGTGGTCTCGCTGGGCTGGTACCTCTTCAACAATACCCAAACCAACCTTCAGCACCGGGGCATTACCTCGGGTTTCGACTTTCTTGAGCGCAGTGCCGGCTTCGGCATCGCTCAGCACCTGATCGACTACACCGAATCGGACAGCTATGCCCGGGTCTTCGTGATCGGTCTGCTCAATACCTTGCTGGTAACCGGGATCGGCGTAGTCCTGGCCACCCTGCTGGGTTTTCTCATCGGCGTGGCGCGACTGTCACCCAACTGGATGATCAACAAGCTGGCGACCGTGTATGTGGAAGTGTTCCGCAACATTCCGCCGCTGCTGCAAATCCTGTTCTGGTATTTCGCGGTGTTCCTGACCATGCCGGGACCGCGTAACAGTCATAACTTCGGCGATACCTTCTTTGTCAGCAGCCGTGGCCTGAACATGCCGGCAGCGATTGCCGCTGACGGTTTCTGGCCGTTCGTGGTCAGCATCGTTGTCGCCATCGTGGCAATCGTGCTGATGACGCGTTGGGCCAACAAGCGCTTCGAAGCGACCGGTGTTCCGTTCCATAAGTTCTGGGCGGGCCTGGCCCTGTTCATCGCGATCCCGGGGTTGTGCGCGTTGATCTTCGGCGCGCCGCTGCACTGGGAAATGCCCAAGTTGCTGGGGTTCAACTTTGTCGGTGGCTGGGTACTCATCCCTGAATTGCTGGCACTGACCCTGGCGCTTACCGTCTACACGGCAGCGTTTATCGCTGAGATCGTGCGTTCGGGCATCAAGTCCGTCAGCCATGGCCAGACCGAAGCCGCGCGTTCCCTGGGCCTGCGCCCGGGGCCGACGCTGCGCAAGGTCATCATCCCGCAAGCCCTGCGGGTGATCATCCCGCCGTTGACCAGCCAATACCTGAACCTGGCGAAAAACTCGTCCCTGGCCGCCGGTATCGGTTACCCGGAAATGGTTTCGCTGTTTGCCGGCACGGTGCTCAACCAGACCGGCCAGGCCATCGAAGTCATTGCCATCACCATGAGCGTGTACCTGGCGATCAGCATCAGCATTTCCCTGCTGATGAACTGGTACAACAAGCGCATTGCGCTGATCGAGCGGTGAGGAAACGCACATGAGTTCTCATACTTTCAAACCTGACATGCCACCGCCGAACAAGGTCTTCGGGCCCATGGCATGGATGCGCGCCAACCTGTTTTCCAGTTGGCTCAACACCCTGCTGACCTTGCTGGCGATTTACCTGGTGTACCTGGTGGTGCCACCGATTCTGCACTGGGCGATTCTGGACGCCAATTGGGTCGGCACTACACGCGCCGACTGTACGAAGGAAGGCGCCTGCTGGGTGTTCATCCAACAGCGTTTCGGGCAGTTCATGTACGGCTACTATCCCGCCGACCTGCGCTGGCGAGTAGACCTGACCGTGTGGCTGGCCGTCGTGGGCGTGGCGCCGTTGTTCATCTCGCGTTTTCAACGCAAGGCGGTCTACGGCCTGAGCTTCCTGGTGCTGTACCCGATCATTGCCTACTTCCTGTTGCATGGCGGCGTCTTCGGCCTGACCAACGTGGCGACCAGCCAATGGGGCGGCCTGATGCTGACCCTGGTGATCGCCACCGTCGGTATTGCCGGCGCATTGCCGCTGGGCATCATGCTCGCGTTGGGGCGGCGTTCGAACATGCCGGCGATTCGCGTGGTCTGCGTGACCTTCATCGAATTCTGGCGCGGCGTGCCGTTGATCACGGTGTTATTCATGTCCTCGGTGATGCTGCCGCTGTTCCTGCCCGAAGGCATGAACTTCGACAAGCTGCTGCGGGCGCTGATCGGTGTGATCCTGTTCCAGTCGGCCTACGTGGCCGAAGTGGTGCGTGGCGGTCTGCAGGCGATTCCCAAGGGGCAATACGAAGCGGCTGCGGCGATGGGCCTGGGCTACTGGCGCAGCATGGGCCTGGTGATCCTGCCCCAAGCCTTGAAGCTGGTAATCCCGGGCATCGTCAACACGTTTATCGCGTTGTTCAAGGACACGAGCCTGGTGATCATCATCGGCCTGTTCGACCTGCTCAACAGCGTCAAGCAAGCCGCCGCCGACCCGAAATGGTTGGGCATGGCCACTGAAGGCTACGTGTTCGCCGCCCTGGTGTTCTGGATTTTCTGTTTTGGTATGTCGCGCTATTCCATGCATCTGGAACGCAAGCTCGACACAGGCCACAAGCGTTAGGAGTTCTTTTATGAGCGAAGCAATCAAAAAGCCTGTAGGCCCTGAAGGCATTATCCAGATGCAGGGCGTCAACAAGTGGTACGGCCAGTTCCACGTGTTGAAAGACATCAACCTCAACGTCAAGCAGGGCGAGCGTATCGTGCTGTGCGGTCCGTCGGGTTCGGGCAAGTCCACCACCATCCGCTGCCTCAACCGCCTGGAAGAACACCAGCAGGGTCGCATCGTGGTCGACGGTGTGGAACTGACCAACGACCTCAAGCAGATCGAAGCGATCCGCCGCGAAGTCGGCATGGTGTTCCAGCACTTCAACCTGTTCCCGCACCTGACCATCCTGCAGAACTGCACGCTGGCGCCGATGTGGGTGCGCAAGATGCCCAAGCGCAAGGCCGAAGAAATCGCCATGCACTACCTGGAGCGTGTGCGTATTCCGGAGCAGGCCCACAAGTTTCCGGGGCAGTTGTCCGGCGGCCAGCAACAGCGTGTGGCCATCGCCCGTGCGCTGTGCATGAAGCCGAAAATCATGCTGTTCGACGAGCCGACCTCGGCCCTCGACCCGGAAATGGTGAAGGAAGTACTCGACACCATGATCGGCCTGGCCGAAGACGGCATGACCATGTTGTGCGTGACTCACGAAATGGGCTTTGCGCGCACCGTGGCCAACCGCGTGATCTTCATGGACAAGGGTGAGATCGTGGAACAGGCGGCGCCGAATGACTTCTTCGACAACCCGCAGAATGATCGGACCAAGTTGTTCTTGAGCCAGATTTTGCATTGATCCACGCTTGAACAGATAAACCCGGCCTTGGTGCCTAATGCCAGTCAGTTAAGGGTGAACGCTGTATTTGTGGCGAGGGAGCTTGCTCCCGTTGGGCCGCGAAGCGGCCCTGCTCTTTGTTTACAAAGAATGGGACTGCTGCGCAGTCCAACGGGAGCAAGCTCCCTCGCCACAGGTTACTTTTCAGCCTTTCTCCTTCTTAACTGGCTGGCATTAGAGCCAGCCCCCTGCATATTTTTGAGCGAGTGGTGTGTTAGAGGCGGAACCGCCCCACCATCCCATTCAAATCCGACGCCAGGCGCGACAACTCACTGCTTGCCGTGCTGGTCTGGCTGGCACCGGTCGCTGACTGTACCGACAGATCACGAATATTCACCAGGTTACGGTCCACTTCATGTGCCACCTGGGCCTGTTCTTCCGCTGCGCTGGCGATCATCGTGCGGATCCAAATGTGCGAGGGAGCAGCCCTAATGCCAGTCAGGGAGC